>JBDTJA010000001.1:0-8189 GCA_039936075.1 Opitutaceae bacterium
TGAGACTCACCTGCCTCGTTTATCAGGCAACCAGTACGACCAACGACATCCCTCTGCTGTTTTTCGGCGCGGTGTGGGTGTACGGCCGATGGCGCTGGCGGCGGGAAAGCCGCCCCGTTCATTTGTTCTGGATGGTGCTGGCCCTCGGCTTCATGGCCGGGACAAAAACGACGGGCGTGCTTTGCGCCGGCGTCCTGGCCGCTGTCATGCTTTGGGATCTGCGGCATCACCGCGTCCTGGCCAGACGCGTCCTGGCCGGCTTGTTTGTCGCATTCCTGCTGATGGGCAGCGTTGAGAAGTACCTAGAGACAGCGCGGATCTATCACCATCCCCTCGGGCCGAAAACGCTCGTCCGACAGCTGAAAAATCCCGACGGATGGAAGGGCGGCGTGGCGAACTTGTCCCGTTACATCGCCGGCAGCGTTTACGTCGGGCCCATCACCTCCGGCGATCCGCGTAACGTCACAACCGTGCTCCAGGCCGAGCGATCCTTCCTGGCTTGGTCCGGCTTGACCTAGCGGGGCCTGCGGGCGGACACCCACGATGATAAGGTCCTGTTCGTCCAGTCGGGCTTTGAGGAATCGAGCGGCTATGACCGCTCGGTACTGTCGCCATGGCCTTGATGTTGGCCTCGGGGGTATGGTGGCGGCCACGGTCAATCGCTTGGCAGTTGGCAATCGTCGCTCTGGCGGGTTTCGCGATCCTGAGTTGGACCACCGGCTATAACTATTGGTCCAACCGCTATCTCAGCGTCTGGTATGCGCTGGCCACCGTCGCCAGCGTCTGTGCGTTGTGGGAGTACCGAGGCCGCGCCGCCCTTTGGCTTCGCGGCGCCTTTTTCGGTGTCGCCGGCGCCAGTGCGTTCGCCGCCCCATTGCTTTCCGTCAATCGCCGACCTGCAGATCTGGTCGCGGCGGTCCGGGATCGCGACCACTTTGAAACGCGCAATTATCCCGTGCCGGGCGTGGCGCGGGATCAGTTGCGCGACTTGCGCCGCACCCACCCCACGCAACGGGTGTATTTTGTGGTGTCAGACGCCTCGCTGGTCCTTCCAATTCTGGAAGATCGCCAGCTCGACGCGATCATCGTGACCCGCACAAATTTTCTTTCTCAGCTCGCCGCGGGCCGCGTGAAGGCGGGCGATTTTGTCATTGAGGACAACGCCAGTAGCGCAGCACGTCTGATTCCCATCCGGCAAGTGTATGCGCCCGACATTTTCGCAAAGGGCGACATCCGCACGATGGTGATCTACCAAGTAGCGCGCTGATCCGTCGGGGTGTCCGCCCTCCGCAACCGGCGGCACTTGAAATATCAGGGTTTTCTCCCTCGCCAGACCGCACTCATTCGCCATCTGATTTCCATCCCTCCCTCGCCGCCCTGACCGCGGCACCGATCCCATGCAACTCACGGAAGACCTGCCGTTCGAAATCCTGCGCCGCACCTGGCAGCCCGTGGCCAACGCCGCGGAGCTTCCCGCGGGAAAACTGCTGGGCTACACGTTGCTCGGCACGCCTTTGTTGCTCGCGCGTTTTACCAATGGCCGGCTACTCGCCTCGGATCCCGCCTGTCCGCACAAGGGGGCCAAACTCACCGCGGGCTGCATCCGTGACGGCGAACTCGTCTGTCCGTACCACGGCTGGCGCTTCGATTCCGCGGGTGCTTGCCTGTCGATTCCATCCCTGGTTGATGCGAACGCCGACAAGCTCGCGCTCTCTCACCTGCGCACCTATGCGGTGCAGGAGCGTTACGGTTTCATCTGGGTCAAGCTCGACCCCGTCCCTCTCGCCGACGGTCAACCGCACGAGCTACCCGTGGTGCCCGAATTCGAGAACCCGAAATGGAGCTACGTGATGGGTCCGCCCACGCCGTTCGCCGCCGGCTGGCGCCGCGAGGTCGAGAACTACCTCGACATGACGCATTTCGCGTTCGCGCACTCCGACACGCTGGGCAAGGCCGCCGATTATCGCGTCCCCCCCATGGACATCCGGACCCTGCCCGACGGCGGTTTTCAAATGGACGCGCCGTTCCCCGCGCTCGACACTCCGCATGAGCCGCCCGGCAAACTCCAGAGCGCACACCACCGCCAGCAGCGTTGCTTTCTCCCAAATTTCACGACGATCAGGCAGAGTTTCGCCGATGGCGACGAGCGCGTGCTCGTGCACATCCCGTCGCCCAATACCCGCGAGACTTGCACCGTCTTTTGGTCGCTCGCGATCTCGCCCGGGTTCAAAGGCCCTCCGCCGGCCGCGCAGGTGGAGTTTGCCATCAAGGTCCTCGATGAGGACCGCCGCATGTGCGAAAATCAGGTCCCGTCAGAGGTCCCGATCAATCCCGCGCGCGGTGGCTGGGGCGTGCTCGTGATGCCCGGCGATACCCTTGCCAACACGTTCCAAAAACAGCTCCGCCGCTGGCTGATGGCGGATGCGCAGGCTTCCGCCGGAGACCGGAAATAGGTGGTGGGAATGGAAACCCTGTCCGCGAAACGTCCGCCACCTCGAAGCTCGCATTTTCCAGCCTAACCCCCCAAATCCCGTCCCCCTTCCCGCTTCCGAACTGCGAACTCCGAACTACGTTAACGATCGCCTCTCGCCCATAATCCATCGCCCTTCTTTCTCATGTCCAAAATCCCCTCCAAGCCACGCATCCTCACCACCACGGTCGGTTCCTATCCGGTGCCCGACTGGCTCGCCGCGCTGCCGAGTGAACAGGCCGTGATCGACGCCACGCGCGTTGTGTTCGATCTCCAGCGTCAGGCTGGCATCGACCTGCCGACCGACGGCGAACTCTATCGCTTCGACGTCAACCATCCCGACACGAACGGCATGATCGAGTATTTTATCCGCCCGATGGCTGGCATCTCGTCCGTTGTCGGCCGGTCAGTCACCGAGGAATTTTCCCGCCACCACCCGATGGGTTTCCGCCGCAAGCCGGCGGGGGTCGTCACCGGCAAACTCGGCGAAGGTTCGCTCAACCTCCTCGCCGACTGCCAGCGCGCCGCCGCGGTCGCGGGCGGTCCGTTCAAGTTCACCGTCACGAGCCCGTACATGCTGGCTCGCACCTTGCTCGACCATCATTACGGCAGCTTCGAGAAGCTCACCATGGCTCTCGGCGAAGTCCTCGCCGCGCAAATGCCCGGCCTGCCCGCGCCCTGCATCCAGGTCGATGAAGCCAATATCCCTGGCAATCCCGCCGACGCCCCGCTCGCCGCCGCGTCGATGAATCTCGTGCTCGACCAGATCGACGGCGAACGCGCCGTGCATTTTTGTTTCGGCAACTATGGCGGTCAGACCATCCAGAAGGGCAACTGGCAAAAGCTCATCGAGTTCCTCAACGCGCTCCACTGCGACCATCTCGTGCTTGAGCTCGCCCACCGTCCGAAGAGCGACATCGATGCGCTCAAGCAGATCGACAAGAAGATCTCCCTCGGCATCGGCGTCATCGACATCAAGGTGAACCACATCGAAACCGCCGACGAAGTCGCCGCGCGCATTGAGGCCGTGGAAAAGAAGGTCGGTTCCGGCCGCGTTCGCTGGGTTCACCCCGACTGCGGATTCTGGATGCTCAAGCGCAGCATCGCCGACCGCAAGGTGGAGGCCCTCGTCGCCGGCCGCGACAAATATCTCGGGTTGTAATCGCTCTCCAAACCTTTGCCCGCAAATCACGCGAATTTCCGCGGATCGCCCTGATTTTTTTCCCGTCATTCGGGTAAATTCGCGTAATTCGCAGTCAAATTGCCGGAATTTTTTATGCTCAACATCGCCATTATCGGCTGCGGCGTCGTCGCCCAGTATCACCTGCGCGCCGCCGCCAAGCTCACCACCGCCCGCATCATTGCCGTCTGCGATGTCCGCTCCGACATCGCCCAGAAAACCGCCGCCGAGTTTAATATTCCGCGCTGGTCCGCCAACGCCTCCGAGTTGCTGGCTGACAAGTCCATCGACGCTGTCATCCTCGCCTTGCCTGCGAACCTGCGCACCGCGCTCGCACTCGAGGCCTTCAAAAACGGGAAGCACGTCCTCACGGAGAAACCCGTTGCCATGAATGCCGCCGAGGTGCGCACCATGATCGCCGCCCAGGGCGATCGCGTCGGCGCCGTTTGTTCTTCGCGCTATCACTACTTCGCCTCCGCCCGTGCGGCGCGGGATTTCCTGCGCGCCGGCGGCCTCGGCAAACTCCGCACCATCACCTGCCGGGGCGTCAACCCCGCCGGTCCGCCGTTCAAGAATCCGCCCGCGTGGCGTCTCCGCAAGGACCTCAATGGCGGCGGCATCTTTGTGAACTGGGGCTGCTATGATCTCGATTACCTGTTCGGCCTGCTCGACTTCAAGCTGACCCCGCAGGCCGCGCTCGCCCGCACGTGGCAGGTGGGTCCGGATTACGTTGCCTACGCCGCGCCCGGCTCCGACGCGGAAACGCACGTCACCGCGCTGATCACGTTCGCCGAGGGCTGCGTGCTTAATTACGAGCGCGCCGAGTTCTCCACCTTGCCGCCCGACAACCGCTGGCAGATCACCGGTGAGCGCGGTACGCTCACGCTGCAGATGCTCAAAGCCAAGACCGCCAACGTCGTGCTCACCGAGCCCGATGCCGAAAAGGGCACCCGCACGCGCGTGCTCTGGGAAGGCGATGAATCCGTGCTCACCGCCGAGCACGATGGGGTGGTTGCTGATTTCGCGGAGGCCATCCTGCAGCATCGAGCGCCCCAGACCTCGTTGCAGAACGCCCTTCTCTTTGCCCGCGTCGCCGACGCCATCTACGCGTCGTCCGCCTCGGGCAAGCCCGTCGTCTTCGATTGAGGGCGGGCGGGGTGGACGAACCCCGCCTTGAACATCCTTTCCGGCGTAGGTTGCCCGATAGCCGGGCAACGTTGTGCGGCCCACGTGCAACCAACTCGAGGCGGGGTTCAGCGACCCCGCCCTATAACTGTCGCGCCAGCTTGATCAGCTCGCGGGGTACCTCGGCATAAATCTTCGCATACGGCCGTTCTCCGAGGATCGCGGGCACGAGGTCATCGGTGTAGCCTTTTTTGGCGCAAGCTCGCGCATCCGGCGCGTAGCCGATGCCACTGGCAAGGCTCACCACCCAGGTGTGGGGATGTGGACTGGCCTTGAGGATGGGTGCCTGCAGGCTGTAGAAAACCTCCAAGCCCACGCCGAGCAGCGCTACCGGTCCGATCCGCAAACCTTGAACTGACACCGGCGGATTGGGTCCGTGTCGACCCTTGAAGCCGGCCAGCACCGCCCGCAGGCCCTCGAGCCGCACCATGTTCAGGCCGTTGGTCTGTAGCGGCTTCTGCCCAACGGTCGCGATGTCAGTGATGCCCGAGGTCGTGAAAATTTTCTCCAGTCGCGCAATCCGTCGCTGAATGGATGACCGCGTCCAAGGTTTGCGGGAGAAACTCACGTCACGCTGGGCCCCGCCCAACGACTCGACCGCGATCGGCAGTGCCGCGCGCAATCCTCGCTTGATCGCAGCCGAGTACTTTCTCGTCAGCACCCGCAACGCCCGGTGCGTTTCAACCCGCGCGCGGTGACAAACCGGCGGATTGATGTCGCCCATTGCGCCCGGCAGGAAAATCGCCGTCGCGCCGGGATGTGCCCGCTCAATCGCTTGTGAAGCCAGCCCGACAAAATCACCGTGCACCTCGAACGTCTGCTCGCTGCCCACGACCGCGTGGCACCCAAAGTGATGGAGCAGGCCCACCAGTTTTTTCCCCGCGTAGGCCGCCAGCAACCGCAGGGTCGGGTCGGTGTCCTGCCGACGCGCCGGGCGCCAGTTCGGGGCGAGTCGTACCCCAATGGGATCAAACATCCAGCCACCGCGGTCGGTCTCACGATTGATCGCGATGCCCTCGCACGGCACCTCGGCGTAACGCCACGTCATGGGCTTCCGGACCGCACAGGCCTGCGCCGCCGCGTCAGCGATCCGGGCCGGCAATGTTTCCATGTACATCGCATCGGGCTCGCCCCAGCCCAGCATACCGCCGGTGGACGGACCGCTGTGCGTGTGCGTGGAAGTCACGAAAACTTCCTCAGACCGACAGCCAGTGCGCTCAGCGACGGCGGCGCGAATTTTCAGCGCCAGCGGTCGCGGAGTGCCGCAGACCTCCAGATTAACGAGAATCGCGCGACGCTTGCCGTCGGTCAGGGCCATCGCTCGCGCGGCCAGCGGCGCAAGGATTTTCTGGGCGGCCCGGTTCCGATACGGGCCGTAACCGGCGAGTTGGACGCCCAGGCGCGGGGTGATATCGGCCTGGGCGAATCCAACCTTCATCATTTGCGGACGGCCGGAGTGGCGGGACCCGCCGTAAGCTCGTGATCGCGAAGGGCGTCAACGTTCGCTTCCACCTTGAGGATGATCTCGGCCATACGGGCAATCATTGGCTCGTTCGGGGCAACCATGTCAAAGCCCGTCTCGAGCGCATGGTCCACGCGCCAGCGCGCGTTCGGTAATGCCTGGTTGCGGTAATCGACCTTGGCCGCCTCGAGCGCCGACAGCCACGACACCCGGGGCCCGCGATAGTCCTGCCAGTGCAGGCGCTTCCAGTCGGAAATCACCGAAGGCACGTAGCCCATGGTGTTAAATCCCTCGGCCTTGAGCGCCGCCGCAAACGTGTCGCGCGAGATGCCGGCGGCATCGGAGTCGAAAGTGAACGACATCAGGTGGTACGATGGTTTGATGCCTGCCGCGTAGTTCGGGAGCTTCAGAAATTTCGCGCTGGCGAGCTGCGTGCGCAGCAGGTCAGCGTGACGGCGCCGCTCGGCCAGCTCGGCGTCGAGCTTGGCGAACTGCTCCGTGAGGAGCACCGCATTGAACGGCGTTACGCGATAGGTGTAGACCAACGAGTCGAGATACGGCTTCAGGTCGTCGGGCATGCTGTCGTCGGTCGCGCGGCCCATGTGCTGGCCGATCATGGCGCCCTTCCAGTAAACCCGCTCGTGCGGCGTGACCATGTAGCCGGCCTCGGTCGTCGCGAGCACCTTGCCACCCATGCAGGAAAAACCCGCGGCATCGCCAACTGTGCCCACGCGCATCCCGTCGATCTCGGCGCCGTGCGCCTGGCTGCCGTCCTCGATGAGCATGAGCTTGTGCTTGTCCGCGATCGCGCGGAGTTGCTTCAGCTTGGCCGGCTGACCGAAAAGATGGACCGCGAGGATCGCCTTCGTGCGCGGCGTGATCGCGGCCTCGATCTGCGTCGGATCGATCAAGCCGGTCTCTCGCTCGATATCGACGAAGATCGGAATCGCGTTCTGGTGAAGGATGCAGGAAATCGATGCGCCCCACGTGTACGGCGTGGTGATGACTTCGTCGCCGCAGCAAATCTCGAGGCCGGCCAGCGCGGATTGCAGAGCGGAATGGCCTGAGCTGGTGGCGAGCACGTGGCGGTTGCCGTGATATTTCGAGATGACGCCTTCCGCTTCACCAATCTCGGGCACATGCTTGCGGCCGAGGCCGAAGAGTTTCCCTTGGCGCAGCATGTCAGTGGCGCGCCCAATGGCTTTCTCGGTGAAGGTGGGAAACTTGGGATAGGTGATCTTGCCGACTGGCGTGCCGCCGAGCAGGGCAAGTTTCGACGCGGCGGGGGCAAGGGTGGCGTTCATGTTGCACCAGACTAGCACGCACCGAGGCGCTTGGGAATGGCCGGGTTTACGAAGCCATGTCGAATCTTCCGAACCAACCCCGGAAAGGTTGCCAGGGAACACACGGAAGGAGGATTTCAAACAAAGGCGTCTCTGATTCTTCCGTGTGTTCCGTTGGCAATAAATCGCTCGTCTGATTGTTCGGCCACAATCCCCTTCCTATCCGGGCCCGTTCCGGCATTTATTCCGACTCAGTCTTTCTCCCCATGGCCGCTACCCTCACCGCCCCCGCTCCGACTGACACCGCGACGGTTCCGACTGCCGCGGAAAGATTCCGCTTCGAGACCGACGGCTATCTCGTCCTCGGGAATTTCCTGAAGCCCGATCATGTGACCCGCCTCCTCGCGGCCCTTGAACGCAGCACGGCGAAGCGGCGCGAACTGGAGAAGAGCGGCGCAAAGCAGACCGGTTTCACCCAGGCCAAAAGCGAAAAGAGCACCCGCTTCTTCTACATTCTCGACGACGACCCGCTCTTCCTCGACCTCCTCGACTGGCCCGCGCTCATGCCCTACGTGCACGCCTTCATCAATCCGAAGCCTCATCACCACG
>JBDTJA010000002.1:0-14300 GCA_039936075.1 Opitutaceae bacterium
GAGAGTTCCGACGACCACAGGTTGGTCGTGATGATCCGGTCGCGTGGCACCCAGCGCGCATAGACGTCCACGAGGGTCTGGATGGCCTTTTCACCGCCCGGCGTTCGCTCGCCGCCGATCAGCACCCGATCGGGTAAAATCAAGTCCGCCACGGCCGTGCCTTCGGCCAGAAACTCGGGATTCGACAGGACCTCGAATTTGATGCCACGCGTGTTGGCTCCGAGGATGTCCTTGATCGTCTCAGCTGTCTTGACGGGAATCGTGGACTTTTCGACGATGATCTTCGGTCCCGTGGCGACCTCGGCGATTGTGCGCGCCACCGACTCGATGAACCGCAAGTCCGCCGCCCGGCCCGCCCCCACGCCATAGGTCTTGGTCGGCGTGTTCACCGCGACAAAAATGATGTCCGCGCCCGCAATGGCTCCGGCAACGTCGGTCGAAAAATGCAGATTCTTGCCCCGCGTCTGTTCCACGACCTCGGCCAGGCCGGGCTCGTAGATCGGCAGCGTGCCCGAATTCCAGGCGGCAATGCGGGTCGCGTTCATGTCCACGACCTTTACTTCGATGTCAGGGGCCTTCAGGGCGATCATCGCCATGGTGGGGCCGCCAACGTAACCAGCTCCGATACAACAGATTTTCATGCGGAATCGACTACTGTGCCGCCCGAAAGGATAAATCCAAGGCTGATTTTACTCCCTTCCGAACGGAAATTACTGAGACAAAAAACGGCGCGAATTTCTTCGCGCCGTTCGTCTAAATGAGAGTCCTGCCGGAACCTAGGCCGGGGTCGGGGAAGGTTCTGCACCACTCGACAGCGTCGGCGGCGTGACAGGTTTTTCGGCCGGCTTCTTGTCGGGCGACTTGGGGTCCGGCTTGCTCAGCTTTTCGACCACGACGGGCGAGCGTAGCTCGCCGAACTGGAGGATTTCGAGCACATGCTTGCCTTCGATCGTCTCGTATTCGAGCAACGCCGCCGCGATTTTATCGAGCGCGTCGCGTTTGCTGATGATGATCTCCTTCGCGCGAACATATTGCTCGGCAACGATACGGGTGATTTCCGCGTCAATTTTTCGCGCCGTATCCTCGCTGTAAGCGTGATTCCGGGTGATTTCCCGGCCCAGGAACACCGTGTCAGAATTGTCACCGTACGAAACCATGCCCAGCGAGCTCATGCCCCAGTCGCACACCATATGTCGCGCGATCTTGGTCACTTGCTTGATGTCACCACCCGCTCCGCTGGAAATGTCGCCTATCACCAGTTCCTCGGCAATGCGGCCGCTCAGGCCCATCGCGATCTGGTTGAGCATCCGTTTCATCGCGTGCGTGAGAATATCCTTTTTCGGGATAAACATTGTGCTGCCCAAGCTGTGTCCGCGCGGGATGATCGTCACCTTGTGCACTGGCAGATGTCCGTCATCGAGCACGGCCTGCACCAACGCATGGCCGGCCTCGTGATAAGCCGTGAGCTTCTTTTCCTCGTCGTCCATCAGGCGGCGGCGTTCGCGGCCGAACTGGACCTTCTCGCGGGCATCATCCACGTCGATCATCTCAACGCGTTTCTTGTTTCGGCGGGCCGCGAGCAGCGCTGCTTCATTGAGGAGATTGGCGAGATCGGCACCGGACAGGCCTGGTGTGCCGCGAGCGATTACGCTAAGGTCCACGCTCTCGGCCAGGTTGATCTTGCGGGCATGGACCCGGAGAATCTGTTCGCGACCGAGGATGTCAGGCAGATCGACCATGATCTGGCGGTCAAACCGGCCCGGGCGCAGCAAGGCGCTATCGAGCACGTCCGGGCGATTGGTTGCCGCGATGATGATGACGCCCTCGGTGGTGTCGAAACCGTCCATCTCGACGAGCAGCGAGTTCAGCGTCTGTTCGCGCTCATCATTACCGCCGCCAACTCCGGCGCCGCGCTGACGGCCCACGGCGTCGATTTCGTCGATGAAGATCAGGCAGGGAGCGCTCTTGCGGCCCTGTTCAAACATGTCCCGCACGCGGCTCGCGCCGACGCCCACGAACATTTCCACGAAGTCTGAACCCGAGATGCTGAAGAAAGGCACTTCCGCCTCGCCCGCCACTGCCTTCGCGAGGAGCGTCTTACCGGTACCCGGGGGGCCGACCATCAGGATGCCCTTGGGGATCTTGCCGCCCATCTTGGTGAACTTCTTCGGGTCCTTCAAAAATTCGACCACCTCGCTCACTTCTTCCTTTGCCTCATCGCAGCCGGCGACATCAGCAAACATCACCTTGTCGCGGTCGCGCGTCAGCAGCTTGGCGCGGCTTTTGCCGAAACTGAGCGCGCCTTTGCCTGCCTGCCTGAGTTGGCGGATGAAGAGGAAATACAGGAGGCCAATGATCAACAGGAAGGGAATGACTTGTCCCGCAATGGACGTGAGCAGCGTGGTGGCGGGCGGCTCCGAGAATTTCTTGGACTTCTGCAGGTGCTCCAGATTGGCGTCCGTCAGCCGGCCCGACGCCCGAAACAGATTGGTGGCCCCGCGCTCACTCTCGAGGGTGGGTGTCAGCGTCTCACCGGTGATGGTGACCCAGCTCGGACCGCCACTGCCGTCCTGGCGAATGACGCCTTCCTTGACTTTTCCTTGGTCGGTGAGCTCGACGACATCCTGAATCTTCAGGTTGGCGGGCGAGGTCAGGCGGCCGGGAGCGAAGAAAAGCAGTGCGACCGCCGCGAGCACGATCACAAGCCAGATGACCAGCATCTTTGGCTGGAAACGATCCGGGGGCAGATTCTTGAGCGAGCGACGTTTTTTGTTAGTATCGAGGTCGGGCATGGGGAATATGACTGAGGTAGAAGGTTGGATGTTCCACGACGAGAAGTCAATTGGCCGCGGGGTGGAATGAGGGGGTATTATTCCTTATTCACGCCAAACGCAGTCGATCCCGCGTAATCTGCGCAAATTGAGTCGGACCCATGCTGTGCCGCGTGGTCCGCCGGATCATCACGTCCTCCAGCAGTGCCTCAAAGGCCTGACGCGAAATCCGGATTTCCTCCGGCTGGGCCCGCAACCAGCGATGCACCGCCCGGCGCACGACCGCGCGGGGCTTCCCGGCCAGCTTGGTCAGATTCAGCGAACCGTCCTTCGTCAGGGGACGCAGTTCATCCAACCACGTTTCGAGCGCCACTTCGTCCTCCTCCAGCAACTCGCGCGAGCGGGCCGCGCCGGCCAACGCATCGCGCTCCGCGGCTTTCTCCCACGCCGGCAGCACATCGTGCCGCACGCGATTGCGAAAAAAATTCCGGCCGGCGTTGCTCGCGTCCTCGCGCCAAACCGCCCCCGCCTTGCTTAAGGCCGCCACGATCGTCGCCTTCTTCAACGTCAACATCGGGCGAAGGTAGAGGCGGCCGTGGGATTGGATCTGCACCGGGCGCGGCGCGGCCAGGCCCCCCGCCCCGCTTCCCCGCGCCAGGCGCATCAGCATGCTCTCCGCGATATCGTCCTGCTGATGCGCCAGCCACAGCAGCCGGAGTTTTCGACGTTTCATTTCGCGGAGAAAGAAAGCCTGCCGGGCCGCCCGCGCCGCGCCTTCACTGGCGATCTTCGGTGCCTCGCGCCAGCGGCCCGGGACGAACTTTACTTTGAGAGCCGCGCATAACTCGCGGCAGAATTCTTCATCCTCATCGGCCGCGCGACCGCGCAGGCGGTGATTGAAATGCAGGACGACAAAATCGCGGCCCCACCGGCCCGGGCCTTTCGCCCACAACATCAACAGTAAGGCCAGCGAGTCAGCCCCGCCGGATAGAGCCAGCGCCCAACGCGACCGCCGGCCACCGCGCCGCATTTCGCGGCGGCACTCGGCTTGTGCCCGCAGCATCGCCACGGGGTGCAGTGCCGCATGGGGAATCTGGTCTGAAAAAGTCGCGGCTACGGCCGGCCAGTCGGGCTTGGTCTGCGGGCGGCGCTTCATCCGGATCCTTCGCACAACCTTACCACCCTGTCTCACTGAAACGACAGATATTCCTTGCCGAAATACGGAACGAGCGCCGCCGGGATTTTCACCCGTCCGTCCGGCTGAAGGTTGTTCTCGAGCAACGCCGCCAGGACGCGCGGTACCGCAAGGCCCGAGCCGTTAATCGTGTGCACGAGCTCCGGCTTGCCGGATTCCTTCGAGCGAAAGCGAATTTGCGCGCGACGCGCCTGGAAGGCCTCGAAGTTCGAGCAGCTCGACACCTCGAGCCAGCGCTTCTGCCCGGCACCCCACACTTCGAGATCGAATTTCTTCGCCTGCGTAAAGCCCAGGTCACCGCCGCACATCAGCAGCACGCGGTAGGGCAGCTCGAGTTTCTGCAGCAACCGCTCGGCATCGCTCCGCAGCTTGTCCAGTTCGTCGTAGCTCGTCGCGGGATGCACCCACTTGAGCAGCTCCACCTTGTCGAACTGGTGCACGCGGTTGAGTCCCCGCACGTCCTTGCCGTAACTGCCCGCCTCGCGCCGAAAACACGGCGTGTACGCGCAACGATAAACCGGCAGCGCGGCTTCATCCAAAATCTCATCACGGAAGAAATTCGTCAGCGGCAACTCCGCTGTCGGGATTGCGAACAGTCGGTCGGGCGTGGTCTCGTACATCTGGCCTTCCTTGTCCGGCAGCGCTCCGGTCGCGGTGGCACTGGCGGCATTGACGAAGATCGGCGGACTTACCTCGACGTAACCGGCCTTTACATCCTCATCCAAAAAGAATTGCAGGAGCGCGCGCGACAGCTTCGCCCCTTCCCCGATAAAAAATGGAAATCCTGCGCCGGTCACCTTCGCGCCGCGCGCAAAATCGAACAGCTTCTCAAACCCCGGGATTTCCCAGTGCGGCTTCGCATGCGCACCGACCTGCGTGGGATCGCCGAACGTCGAGGCGACGACATTCTCCTCCGGCGTGCGTCCCTCCGGCACGCTGGCATGCGGCAGGTTGGGGAGCGTTAACATCGCGTGCTGCACCTTTTCCTCGGCCTCCTTGAGTTTCAACTCACGCTCTTTAACCTGGGCCGACACGGCTTTCATTTCCGCGACCTTGGCAATGAATTCGGGCGAGCCCTTGGGCAGGGCGGCCATGGCGGTGTTGGCAGCCTTCTGCGTTCCGCGCAGGGCTTCGACTTCCTGCAACTGCGTGCGCCAGGCGGCGTCAACCGCCAGCACGGCTTCCACGTCGACGTCGAGATGCTTTTTGGCAATGGCGGCCCGGACGAGGTCGGGCGTTTCACGGAGGAGTTTAGGATCGAGCATGACGAAAAAAATTGATGGCTTGGTTTAGAAACGGGCGCGGGCTTTGAGGAAGCGGGCGTAAACATCCTTGGCCGAGAGCAGCTTCAGGTCACCCACCGGGGCCTGCACGACGAAGTTCGTCGGGCCGGTCAGCGGATAAGGGCCAAAGAGGCGCGGGTCGGTCGGACCAAAAATGCCGAGCGTGCGCACGCCCAGCGCCGCGGCGAGATGCATCGGGCCGCTGTCGTTCGTGACGACCCAATCGGCGCGTTTGATGAGCGCCGGGAGCGATACAAGGCTGGTATTGGCCGTGAGATTGAGGAACTGGTCCGGCGGATATGCGTTGCGGTCGGGCAGGCGGTTGTTGCCGGCCCAGATGACCTTGCGGGACTTGTTCTCCCGCAAAATCATTTCCGTCAGTTGCTTGAAACCGCCCCAGCACTTCTCCGCGCGGCGGCTGTCGGGGAACATCAGGAAGGGCTTCGCCCCGCCCCGTCCCTCGGCAAAGCTGAGCTTGAGCTCGTCCACTTCGCGGAATTTCAATGTGCCGCGCAGCTCGGGTTTCGCGCCGAGCACGGGGCAGAACTGGAGGAGAATCTCCACCGCATGGCTGCGGCGGCCATCCGGCGGCAGAGGCACCTTGCGATTATAAAAAAGCCCGGACCACTCGCGCGAATCGGTGCGGCCGACTTTCACTTTAGCGTGGGCGCGCGAGATCATCAGGCCCGTCCGCAACAAGCCCTGGAAGTCGAAGGCGTAATCGAATTTCGTTTTTCGCACCTCAGCCATCATTTTAAGAAACCCCTTCGTGCCGCCCTTGCGCTCGAACACATACACTTGGTCCACCGCCTGGCACGCGCGCACGATCGGGGCAAAAATATCTCCCACAATCCACGAAATGCGCAGGCCGTCGCACTGCGCCTTGAGCGACGTCGCGACCTGGAGTCCATGAACGATGTCGCCGAGCGAAGAGGGTTTGATGATGAGGAGTTCGGTCATGGGCACCTAAGGACGGTCAGAATCTGCTTTTAACCGCCGGGCCGCATCGTTTGATGCAGTTTGACGTTCAGGGCAAACGCTAATCCGTCAACCTCTTGCTGAAACTTCTGCTCCAAACCCTCGGGTGGATTCTGGCTCACACTCCAGAGCCGCTTCTGCACGGTCTTTCCGTGGTTCTCGGTGAGCTGCTTTTCTGGCTCCTACCCCGCCGACGTCGCGTGGCCTTGTCCAATCTCGACCACGCGTTCCCCGACCGCTCCCTCGTCCGGAACCGGCGCACCGCACGTGCGAGTTCTCGCCGGCTGATCGAGACCGCGTTGCTCTCCTTGGCGACGCCCTATCTAGGCGAGGAGCGACTGCGCACCATTATCCGTCCCGCACCGGGCCTCGTCGAACTGATCAACCGGCACATTCAGGCACCGCGGGCCACGGTCTTTGGGACGCCCCACATGGCCTATTGGGAGGTGCAAACCTGCATGCCCCTGATTTTGCCCAAGCCCTTTCCGGAGATGGGGACAATTTACCGACCGCTCGACAACCCTGTCACCGACGCGTGGGTCAAACGCGCCCGCGAACGTTTCGGGATCCGCATGCTCTCCCGCAAGACAGGATTTGCCGAGTGCCTGAAAATTCTCCGCCGTCAGGGCACGGTGGCCATCCTCTTTGATCAGAACGCCGGCATGCAGGGCGCCCTCACCACCCTCTTCGGCCGCGTGTGCTCAACCTCCGAGCTCCCGGGCTTGCTCGTGGAAAAATTTTCGGCCCAGCTGGTCGTTCAGTATCCGCGCCGGCTGGGATTTTGGCGGGTCGAATTATGCCTCGATGTCATCCCGCAGGATGAGACCGCCGCTGGTGCGACCATTGCGGTTAATCGCTGGCTCGAGGCCAAGCTCGCCGGCGATGAAAACCTGTGCTCCTCCTGGCTCTGGGCCCATGACCGCTGGCGCAACCAGGATGTCCCGGCCCGGCGCTTCCGGCTCGAGGCCAAGCGAGATTTCCTCGCGGCGGATCTCGCAGCTCGCGGGCTGGTCGCGCTGCCGCGTCGCACGCGGATTTTCATCCGGCTGCCCAACTGGCTGGGCGACGTGGTCATGGCGTTGCCCTTGCTCCGCGCGCTGCGGGCCTCGCGCCCCGACGCCGAAGTCACCCTCATCGCCAAGCCCCAATTTGTTCCGCTGCTCGAGTCCTGGAATATCGCGGACCACCTTTACCCCCTGCCGAAGCAAGGTTTGGGCTACTTCGCGCATTTCTGGCGACTGCGACGTGCCTATCCTGATACCTGGCTGCTTTTCACCAACTCAGTGCGTGGCGACCTCGAGGCTTGGCTCTCCGGCTGCCGCCAGCGCTTCGGGTTGGTGCGACACGGCAAACGCCGCCCCCTCCTCTCTCATCGCTTTGTCGTACCCGGGGATTTTGACGAGTCCACCCATCACCAGCTCGAGCTCTGGGAGAACTTCCTTCGCAACTTCGGTCTCGCGGTCACCCCTGATCGCACGCCAGTCCTGCCTGTCTCTCCCGTTGCGCCGCCCGCGCCCATCGGCCTCATCTGCGGCTCCGAAAACAATCCCGCCAAGCGGTGGCCGGTTCCACTCTGGCGCGAGCTGATCGAATCATTGCCCGCGGAAAATTTCGTGCTTTTCGGCACCGCTCATGACGCACCCATCACCTCCGCGGTCGCCGCCGGGTTTGGCGACCGCGTCGAAAACCTCGCCGGTCGCACGAATCTGCCCGACTACTGTGCCCGACTCCGCACCTGCCGGCTGCTCGTCACCAACGACACTGGCGGCATGCATCTCGCTAATGCCCTCGGCGTGCCGCTGGTCGCCCTCTTCGGCCCAACCAATCCCGTGCGCACCGGCCCGGTCTTCGCGGCGCCCGTCGTCATTCTGCAGCCGCCCGGCTGTGCCCCGACCGGCGGCGGCTCACTGGATCAAATCTCCGCCGGCGTGGTCGCAGCTGAAATTCGAGAAACCCGGGCGGCAACCTGATCGGGCAAATTGACATTGCGCACGGCCCCCGCCCTTTCATCCCTCTTGTCCGCTCACCTTTTCTGATGTCCTTGCTGACCGTCACTGACCTCCGCACTTGGTTTCACACCCGCAATGGAGTTTACCGCGCCGTGGACGGCATCAGTTTCAGCGTCGAACGTGGCGAAACGCTCGGCATCGTTGGCGAATCCGGCTCGGGCAAATCCGTCACCTGCTACTCGATCATGGGGCTGATTCCTTCCCCTCCCGGCCGAATCGAGAGCGGCACCGCGATGTTTGATGGCGTGGACCTGCTGCATTGCACGCCCAGGCAGGCGCGGAGCATCCGCGGCAAACGCGTCGCGATGATTTTCCAGGATCCGATGACATCCCTGAATCCGTACCTGCGGATTTCCGAGCAGCTCATCGAGCCCCTGCTCATCCATGAGAAAATCTCCCGTCGCGACGCCCTCGTTCGCGCACTCGCCATGCTCGAGGCGGTCGGCATCAACGACGCCGCCAAGCGTCTCCATCTCTACCCGCACGAATTCTCCGGTGGCATGCGCCAGCGTGTGATGATTGCCATGGCGCTCATTACCAAGCCCGAGCTGCTCATCGCGGACGAACCCACCACCGCCCTCGACGTGACCGTGCAGGCGCAAATCCTCGAGCTCATCAAAAAGATGCAGCTCGAGCTCGGCATGGCCGTCATCTTCATCACTCACGATCTCGGGGTTGTCTCCGGGCTCTGCGACCGCGTGCAGGTGATGTACGGAGGCCGCATCGTCGAAACCGCCGACACGCGCACCCTGTTCTACTCGCCGAAGCATCCCTACACGCGCGCCCTCCAACGCTCGATTCCGTCGATGCAACCCAAGGGAACCGAACTTTTCACCATTCCGGGTATGCCGCCCGACCTCTCCAAGCCCATGCCCGGCTGCTCGTTCGCGCCTCGCTGCGAATACGCCGTGGAACGCTGCCGCGTGGAAACACCCCAGCTCGCCGCCGTGTCCCCCACCCATGCCCAAGCCTGCCTCCGCGTCCAAGCGGGCGAAATCTAAACGCAGCTTCCTGTGCCCGATACCATTCTCCAGCTCACCGACGTTCGCACGCACTTCCCGATCTACGCGGGTTTCGTGAGAAAGAAACATGTCGGCACCGTCAAGGCGGTCGATGGCGTCACACTTTCCGTACGACGCGGCGAAGTCCTCGGACTCGTCGGCGAATCCGGCTGCGGCAAATCCACTCTCGCCCGCACCATTATGCAGCTTGTGCCCACGACCGGCGGCACGGTCGTGCTAAATGGTAAAAATCTCTCTGATTGCACTGCCCGAGAGCTTCTCGCCGTCCGTCGCGGGATGCAGATGGTCTTCCAAGATCCCTACGCGTCCCTCAACCCGCGCATGACGGTCTACGCCACGCTCGCCGAGCCACTCCTGGTCCATGGAGTCTGTCCGCCGGCGAACGTTCCCGCCCGCGTCGCCGAGCTCATGAAAACCGTCGGCCTCTCGCCGCAATTCCTCCAGAAATATCCGCACGAATTTTCCGGCGGCCAGCGCCAGCGCATCGCCATCGCCCGCGCTCTCGCGCTCGAACCGAAGATCATCATCGCCGACGAGCCCGTCTCCGCCCTCGATGTCTCCATTCAGGCGCAGATTTTGAACCTGCTCTCGCAGCTCTGCCGGAAGATGAATCTCTCGCTCATTTTCATCGCGCACGACCTGTCCGTCGTGAAACACATCTCCGACCGCGTCGCGGTCATGTACCTTGGAAAGATCGTCGAACTGGGTCTCGCCGCGGACGTCATCGACCACCCGCGTCACCCCTACACCCGTGCACTGGTCAGCGCGATCCCGACACCGAATCCCGACGTCGAGCGGTCGCGCCAGCGCATCGTGCTCGCCGGCGATCCGCCGTCGCCCATCAATCCTCCGGCCGGCTGCGCGTTTCATCCGCGCTGTCCGTACGCGCAGCCGAAATGCCAGCTCGCCGTCCCACCGTTGATTGCGGATGGCCCCACTCGCGAGGTGGCGTGCATCCGTTTGGACGAAATCTAATTTCGCTCGAGCCGGTGGTCGCTGCGGCGACTCGCCAATGGGTTTTGTTTATCTGCGGCTGGAAGGCACAGTCGTCGTGCATCCGCCCACAGAACCGCTCGTCGTCAGCGAGGCAGACCAATCTGGCGCAGCGCCTCGTAGCACGCGATGCCCGCCGCAGTGCTGAGATTGAGCGAACGCAACTCTGGATTGGCGTGCGGGATCGTCAAGCGCTGCGTCGCTCCGATCTCGTCATGCAACCAAGCCGGGGCACCCGAGCCTTCGTTGCCAAACACGAGTCCGTCGCCCTCTGCAAAATTCACGGCCCAGAAACTTTGCGTCGTCTTCGTCGTGAACAGCCACAGCCGCTGCGGCGCCTGCGGGCTCGCACGAAACGCGGCCCAGTCGGCGTGTTCGTGGACGTCAAGCGACTTCCAATAATCCATGCCCGCGCGCTTGAGTTGCTTGTCGGTGATCTCAAAACCGAGCGGATGGATGAGATGTAATCGCGACCGCGTCAGCGCGCACAGGCGCCCAACGTTCCCCGTATTCGGGGCGATTTCCGGCTGGAAAAGCACGAGGTGAAGCACGGTAGCATCCTTGTTAAGTATTACTGCTTATCAAGTTAGTATCTTTGCGTAGAGCACGCTCGGCGGATTGCCGCACCCGCCGTCCAAAGGCAGCGTCCGTCATTCTTCGCACCGTGAACTCCACCCCGCGCAACGGCATCGTCATCGTGGACGACGACGCATCCTACACCAAGGTTCTCGCGCAGTTGCTGCTGGAGAATTTCGATTGCCCGGTAATGGCCTTCGCCCGGCCTCGTGACGCCTTGGCCGTCCTGCCTCAGCTCAGCGTTGGCGTGATTGTCACCGATTACGAGATGCCCGAATTGAATGGTTTCGAATTCATGGCTGAAGCCTTCAAGCTCGTGCCCACCGTGCCGTTCATCCTCATCACTGGCCATCCGCTGAACGAAGACTTCACCAGGCTCGTTTCCGCTTCGCCCGCCAAAACAGTTCTGCCCAAGCCTTTCAGCTGGAGGAAACTGGCAGACGAAATCGTGCGCTATTGGCCGGAAACCGCCACGCCTCTGCTCAAGGCCCAAACGGCGTCAGTCTAATTGCAGGCCATCGTTGTCGGCGTTCAGGATTCGCGCCTCGCAGGCAATCGATTCCCGCGCAAACGAGCCGCGGATCGCCGCGAGAACTTTTTCGGCGGATGCGCGCGGCGCCACGCACAGCACGCTCGAGCCGCTACCGCTTAGCCAGCCGGTGTAGGCGCCCGCCGCCGTTCCCGCCGCGAGCGCGGTTCGCGCCCCGGGGATCTTTGGCAGCCGGTAAGGCTCGTGCATGAAATCGCCGCCGGCCTGCCGCAGCTTTTCATAATCGCGCGTGGCGAATGCCGCCGTCAGATACGCCGCACTGTTGATGCTCTTTACCGCGTCAAAATACGGCAGCGTCGCCGGCAACAGCCCTCGCGACTCCTTCGTCAAGAGCTCGCTCGCCGGCGAGGCCACGACGAAGGAAATCTCCGCGGGTACCGTGACGCGAATCGTATCGAGATAGGCGCCCGTCGCCGGATCGCAGCGCGACACGCAAAATCCCCCGAGGATACCCGCGCTCGCGTTGTCGGGATGCCCCTCGAGCGCCGTCGCGAGTTCCACGAGTTTGTGTCGCGAAAGGCCCGTGCCGTGCAGCGCATCGAGACCCGCCAGCACGCCCGCGATCACTGTCACGCTGGAGCCCAGCCCGCGCGCCGATGGCACGTCACCTTCAATGCGATAACTGAAACCCGCCGCCGGCTGGCCACTCGTTGTGAAAAACGACGCCGCCGCCTCCGTCACCATCGCCTGGGCGCGGCCGTCGGCCGGGCGCTCCGGGAGCGCCGTCCCGCCCGGAGCACGCCTAAGCGTCACCCGGTTGTAGATCGAGAGCGCGAGCCCGAGCGTGTCAAAACCCGCGCCGCAATTCGACGTGCTGCCGGGCACGCGGACGGTGACTGTAGCGAGTCGGGAACTCATCAGCGGCGATACTTCACCGACTTGTCGATATCGCGGTCGATCGCCTTCTTTTTCAGGGTCTCGCGCTTGTCGAAAAGTTTTTTGCCGGTGCCAAGGCCCACTTCGACCTTCACGAGGGCGTCCTTGAAATACATCCGCAGGGGTACCAATGCATGACCGCCGGCGTTCAGCGCCTGGGCAATTTTCCGGATCTGGTGGGCGTGCAGCAGCAGCTTCCGGGTCCGACGCGCGTCGTGGTTGTTGATGTTGCCGAACGCGTATTGGTCGATGTGGGCATTATACAACCAAACCTCCCCCTTCTCAACTTTGCCGAACGCATCGCTGATCTGTGCTTTGCCCGCGCGGATGGATTTCACTTCAGTGCCCTTGAGCGCGATGCCCGCCTCGAACCGTTCGTTCACGAAGTAGTCCCGCAATGCCTTGGCGTTGCGCACTTCCGTGTATCGGCCGGCGTCGTCTTTCTTTTGGGCACTCATGAATAATAAAACCGGGGCATGAAAAAGGCGGCTCCGGGTCTGCTCAACAGCAGAACGGGGCCGCCTTCAAAAGTCGAATCGCCCGCCGCTCAGGCCTCGCTGATTTCGTAACTGATCTTGCCTTCGCTGATCTCGCGCAGGGCGGTGTCCTCAGCCGAGAGCTTCTCGAGCGACTCGACGAGCGGGCGGTTGCCGCGGCGGAGTTGCTTCACGCGGCGCGAAACCACGTTGATGAGCATGTTCGGATCGGGAATGACCTTGAGGGCGTCTTTGATGTAATCGTCTCTCATAACTTGGGCGTGTGACTGCGGTGAAACGGTTAGAAGTAGGCCCCCTCGCCGACGCGTCAAGGGTCAATTTCCCGGTCCGCCCCATCGGCGCTGAAGGTGGAACGCTGCGGTTTGTTCATCGCTTGGAGAACGCTGGCAACCCGTGCAGAGGCCGAAACACTCACGGCCGACGCTGTGGCCTCCAGCTTGGCCGCCTGCGCGATGGTCGACGAACAAATCGTGTCACATTACCTCTGACAGGGCCGTCAGGATCGCATGGAAGAGTAGCGCGTCTTACCCAAGTGCCTGCCTAACAGGCTTCCAGCCCCCGAAAAACAGCCGCTCTGCCGTTGTCCCTACGAGACGCCCGAATGGATCGTCGTCCGGGCCGAATGGGTGGGAGAAAAATCCTTGTCATGGGCCGGGTCGAGCCCTACCAAGTAACCCCTTTAGCAAGTCGCACCCTCTTCCCTTTACTATCATGTCACAGCACAAATCCCTCCAAGGCATCTCCGGTCTCGTCATTAAACGCAACGTACTCAAGCGGTTCGAACGCGTTGACCTGCTGAAAAAGCGCGGTCAATGGAAGGCCGGCGATCGCGTCCAGGGCCTGCGCAAGACCAAGCCCGACGTCTGAGTGCTGAATTCAGTTTTACCAAGGCAGGCAGTTTGATCTGCCTGCCTTTTTCATTTCCTCCCTTCGCCATGCTCGACCTGCTCCGCAAACTCGTAGACTTCATCCTCCACATCGACCGCCACTTGGCGGAGATCGTTTCGCAATATGGTCTTTGGACCTACGGGGTGCTTTTCCTGATCATCTTCGCGGAAACCGGTTTGGTCGTCACCCCCTTCCTGCCTGGCGACTCGCTGCTGTTTGCCGCCGGCGCTCTCTCAGCGGTTCCGGGCACCAGCCTAAATGTCCATCTCATGGCCGTCGCGCTCCTCATCGCCGCGGTGCTGGGTGACACGCTGAACTATTGGATCGGAGCGAAGATCGGCCCAAAAGTTTTTTCCCGCGAAGACTCCTTCTTCCTGCGGAAAAAGCATCTCGACCGGGCCCACGCGTTTTTTGGAAAATATGGCGGCAGGGCCATCATCCTGGCGCGGTTCGTCCCAATCGTGCGAACTTTCGTGCCCTTCGTCGCCGGAGTCGGCCGGATGAGCTACCCGCGGTTCCTGGCCTTCAATGTCCTCGGCGGCTTCGCATGGATCTATCTCTTCACCTATGCGGGCTTCATTTTTGGTTCCCGCCCCTTCGTGCAGAAAAACTTCAAGTACGTCATCCTCGCGATCATCTTCCTCTCCATCGTACCCATCCTC
>JBDTJA010000003.1:0-3729 GCA_039936075.1 Opitutaceae bacterium
GGCAGCAGACCGGGATGACCGCGGAGGCGAGGCCAATCATGGTCTTTCGCGCGCGATTGTAGCTCCAGCCCAGCTTCATCAGCTGCGCCGGGGCGGCCCCGCCCACCAGATTGCCCAGCGCGAGCCCAACAAAGGGAATCCACGTGAGCTTGCCGATGTCCGCCAGACTGAAGCCGCGCTCCTGCTGCAGGTACTTTGGAATCCAGAACAGGATGAAATAAGAGAACGGATCCGTCACCGCGCGTACCAGCATGCAGCCCCACACCGTTTTCAGCCCGAGCAGTTGTCTCAGGGAAATCTTCACCGCCGGAGCCGCGCCCGCCAGGTCCGACTCGATCAGCGCCAATTCCGCGGCGCCAAGTCGGGGGTGGTCACGGGGACGCCGGTAAATCAACAGCCACGCCGCGACCCAGATAAATCCCAGCACCCCGGCAAAAACGAAGGCCTCGCGCCAGCCCCAGGTTAATGCGATCCCCGCCACCACCGGCGCCGCAAGCGCTCCACCGACCGACGTGCCGCCGTTGAAAATGCCCGTCGCCAGGATGCGTTCGCGTATTGGAAACCACTCCGACACCGCCTTCATCCCCCCAGGAATGATTGCCGCTTCCATCGCCCCTAGCAGAAAGCGAAAACCCGAAAGCTGCGCCGCCGTGTGAGCCAAGCCGTGGAGCATCGTGGCCATGGACCATCCCGTCACAAAGATCAGGAATGACCAGCGCACGCCGATGGCGTCGATGATCCGGCCACTCACCAGATACATCACGGTGTAACTGAGCAAAAACCACGAGGTGATGTCGGCATATTGCACCGTGGTGAGGTGCAGGTCGTCCTGGATCGTCTGCGCCAGCACCGAGAGGGTCTGCCGGTCGAAGTAGTTCAACTCCGATGCCAGACAGAGCAGGCCCACGATGTACCAGCGCAGTCCGTTGATCGGGGATTTCTTGGCGCGCGTCGGGGAGATAGATTCCATCAGGGAGCGGTGGGCAAACGTCGAGCCGCGCAGAATGAGGGGAATTTTGGTCCGCGGGCGAGCCTACTCGATTACTCAATCCGACCGATCCAAAAACCCGCGTTCGCTTTTTCCCGCGCGCCTCACTAGCTCAACGCCTCCTTCATGAAACTCGGACTCGGCCTCTACCGCCACATGCTGACCCGCGAGAACTTCCAGTTCGCGCGGCAGGCCGGCGCAACCCACATCGTGGCGCACCTCGTGGACTACTTCAAAGGCGGAGCCCAGACGACCCGTGACGACCAACCCACCGGCACCGACCTCGGCTGGGGTATCGCCGGCGATCCCACCCAGCTCTGGACGACTGCCGAGCTCCTTGCCATCCGCCGCGCCATCGAGGCCGAGGGACTCACGCTCGAGGCGATTGAGAATTTCGATCCGGCTCACTGGCATGACATCCTCCTCGATGGCCCGCGGCGCGCGGTCCACATCGAAAACGTGAAGACCATCATCCGGCGGCTGGGCGAGGCCGGCATCCCGGTGATGGGCTATAACTTCAGCCTCGCCGGCGTCGCCGGACGGACCAAGGCTCCTTACGCCCGCGGCGGCGCGACGTCCGTCGGCATGGAGGGCAGCTACGATCTTCCGGTGCCCAACGGCATGGTTTGGAACATGGTCGTGGATCAGCACGCTCCCCCGGGCTCATTGCCCACGATCACTTCCGATGAACTCTGGCGCCGTCTGGCGCGTTTTCTTGAGGAAGTCCTGCCCGTGGCGGAAAAAGCCGGCGTCGTCCTCGCCGCCCATCCCGACGATCCGCCAATGCCGACCGTGCGGGGGCAACCGCGCTTGGTTTACCAGCCCAGTCACTACCAACGACTCATCGACCTCGCGCCGAGTCGCTCCAACCAGCTCGAGTTCTGCATCGGCTCGCTGGCCGAAATGACTGAGGGCGACATCTACGAGACGGTCGACACCTACAGCCGCCAGCAGCGGCTCGGTTATGTCCATTTTCGCAACGTCACGGGCAAGGTGCCTCACTACCGCGAAACCTTCATCGACGACGGCGACGTGGACATGCTGCGGGTCCTCGCGATCCTGAAACGCAATGGCTTCACGGGCGTGTTGATCCCTGATCACACCCCGCAGATGACCTGCGGCGCCCCGTGGCACGCCGGTATGGCCTATGCGATGGGTTACATGCGCGCCGCCTTCAAAACCCTCGGCCTGCCCTGAGCCAATCTCACGAAAGCCATGCAGTCGGAATTTTGCCCGCGAATGTCGCTAATTTACGCGAATGGTTCGGACTTGGAATAACGGAACGGAATCAATTCGCGCAAATTCGCGTTATTCGCGGTCAAGGATCGAGGTTGGCCTCATCCCAGATTCCAACCCACTTTCAAATTCCCTTTCCCCCGCTCTCTCACTTTCACTCTTCCTCTCCATCCGCCCCATGACTTACGCCGAGATCGCCGCCGCCCTGCCCAAAACCGCGGTGACCTCCATCGACGGCCTGCCTTACCCGCGGATCGCGTCCGGCAAGGTCCGCGAAATCTTCGATCTGGGTGACGCTCTTCTCCTCGTCGCCACCGACCGTCTGTCCGCCTTTGATGTGATCCTGCCCGATGGCATCCCGGGCAAAGGCGCGATCCTGACCCAGATGAGCAACTGGTGGTTCGCCCAGACCAGTAGCGTGATCCAGAACCACCTCCTCCCCGACCAGGCCGGCCTGCTCGCGAACCAATATAAACTCTCCCACGACCTGCAGCTCCGCAGCATGGTCGTGCGCAAGCTCAAGCCCCTCGCCATCGAGTGCGTCGCGCGCGGCTATCTCATCGGCAGCGGTTGGTCCGCGTACCAAAAAACCGGCGAAGTTTGTGGCAACAAACTCCCCGCCGGACTCCGCCAAGCGGACCGGTTGCCCACGCCCATTTTTACGCCGACCACCAAAGCCCCCAAGGGTCAGCACGACGAGCCCATCAATGACGCCCAGGCCGCCGCCATCATCGGCGCCGAGCTCTATGCCAAAGTGAAAGCCACCAGCCTCGCGCTCTATGAGTTCGGCCACACGCGCGCGAAAAAAGCCGGCATGATCCTCGCCGACACCAAGTTCGAGTTTGGCACCGACGACGCGGGCAACCTGTTCCTGATCGACGAAGTCCTCACCCCTGACTCCTCGCGCTACTGGCCCGCCGACAGCTACGCGCCGAACCAGTCACCCCCCAGCTATGACAAGCAGTTCGTCCGCGACCACCTGCTCGCGATCAAGTGGAACCAGTCCCCGCCCGCGCCGCGCCTGCCCGCCGAGGTCATCACGCGCACCCAGGAAAAATACCTCGCCGCCCTGCGCAACTTGATCGGTTAGAATTGTAGGGCGGGATCGCCGAATCCCGCCTGCTCGCGCCACCGGAAATTCAAGGCGGGGTTCGGCGACCCCGCCCTACAACTTTATCCCTAAATGAAAACCTCCCGTGACCTCGCCTCCGCTTCCTGGACCTTGACTGGCTATGCCCCCGACGCCTGGCGGGCCTTCGCGGGCGAGGATCTCGGCGCACCCGATTTCTGCAGCGAGATCGCGCCCATGCCGGCTCGCATCCCTGCCTCCGTGCAGCAACTGCTGCTGGAGCAGGGCCTGATCCTTGACTGGAATTTCAACATGGACAGCCGGGCCGCTGAGTGGGTGGAAAATCGCATCTGGATTTTTACCACGCTCCTGCCCCGCGACTGGTTCGCCGGTGGCAGCGTGCGCCGCCTGCGCTGCGCCGGCCTCGATGCCGCCG
>JBDTJA010000004.1:0-9728 GCA_039936075.1 Opitutaceae bacterium
AGCCACTTAACATCCGGAAGTTAACCTGCGGCTGACTCCACGGCGCGTTTCGTGACGGCGTGGCGATATTCGAACATGCGCTGGAGTTTGCGGCGGGTGAAGGTGCCGCCAAACCAGCGGCCAAAGGGCTCCAGCGGCAGGCGATAGTGGATCTCGTCGGTCAGCGTACTGGCGTGGGGGCCCGCGGGTTCGATGAGATGGAGGTGTTCCCACTTGGCAAAAGGTCCCTGCAAGAGAACGTCGCGAAACTGACGCCCGGCGACGTAGTCGCGGTGCACGAGTTCCCAACGTGTCCAGAAGGGTCCTACGCGAGTACGGAGCGAAACGCGGGCGCCGTCGCGCAGTCCGCCTACGTGAGACGTCACCTCGACCTTTTCCCAGGGCGGACACAGGTCGGCGAAGGCGCCGGGGCGTTCGTGCCAGGCGAACACATCCGCGGCGGACCGCTCGATCCGCACGGTGCGTTTGAAAATTTGATCGGGCATGGTGGAGGTGAAGGTGAAGGGTGGAGGGCGAGAGGTGAGAGGTTGGCCGATTGGAACGTCGTTGCGGCTTCCAGGTTCGAGGGGCTGACGGCCCCGATCGGGTCGAACGGCGGCTGCAGTGTTTGGCGTGCAAACATCTGCGGCAACTCGTCTTCGCCAAGCCTTTGGCGTGGCGAGGATGGCGGTCAAGTTGTCGGCGGAGGCAAGGCCTTCATGGGATAAAATCCGTGGGGAGGCCGATTGGGCTCCACGTCTCCAGTTCCCGCGCGGCGGTGGTGAGTTTCCGTCGGGCCTTGTCGGTGGCATAGGCGCCGAGCACGAGGCGCAACGGTGGTCTTTCGGCCGCCACGGCGGCGAGAATCGCGTCGGCCGCGCGATCGGGATCGCCCGGCTGCGCTCCGGCCATTTTTTCGATAGCGGTGCGGAATTTGCCACTCGTGCCTTCGTAGCCGGCGATCGGATGGCTGGCGTATTCCAGCGCGGGGCCGACGAACGCGGTGCGGAAGGGCCCGGGTTGTACGAGGGTCACTTTGAGTCCGAACGGCCGGATCTCGGCGGCGAGGGCTTCGGACATGCCTTCGAGCGCCCACTTGGTGGCGCCGTAGATGGAGAAGCCGGGATAATTGCCGATGACGGCGGCGGCACTGATGTTGACGAAGTGGCCGCGGCCCTGGGCCCGGAGGATCGGGAGCGCGGCGCGGATCACGCGGATGGAGCCGAAGAAATTCGTCTCGAAATTGCGGCTGATCTGTTCCTCGCCGAGTTCCTCAAGGGCGCCGAGCAGGCCGTAGCCGGCGTTGTTCACGATTACGTCCAATTGCCCAAAGTCTGCGTTCGCAGCGGCGACAGTCGCGTTGATTTGGGCGGGATCGGTGACGTCCAAGGCGTGCGTCCGACAGTGCTCAGGATACGCCGCGGCCAGATCGGTCAGCGATTCTGGATGCCGCGCGGTGGCTACCACGCGGTGGCCATGGGCGAGAGCGCGGGTCGCCAAGGCGCGGCCAAGGCCACTGGAGCAGCCCGTGATCAACCAGACGGGAGGTGTGACGGGTTCCGTCATAAAAGGGCGGTATGGACGGGTTGCAGCGAATAGACGGAGACGTCAACTGACTGAGCGCCGAGCACGGAGATGGGCGGTTCATTGAGGGCAAACCCATCCCACTGGGCTGGAGCCGCGGAATAGTCTGTCACGACCGGGTGGTGGACGCGGTACGGCGAATGAAACACGCGGCCGGTGTGGAGTTGGCCAGAGCGATTCGTCGAGAAAAGGACGTAGCGTTCGACGAGAAAAAACTCGAGCGTGCCTGGAGCGGCCAAATGGGTTTCGGTGCCCGGGGTCCACGCGTAGTGGCTCACGGCCGAGGACGGAGCGTTCCGCTGGCAGGCGTAGCGGATGGTCCGTTCGGAGCGCTGGGCGGACATACGCGCGTTAAAATAGGGCAGATGAAAAAAGCGTTTCGCCAATGCGACGGCGAGAGGCTGGTTGCAATCCAGCGAGTAGAACCAGACGCCTGGCCGACCGTTTGCGTCGTGGACATACGTGCGGACATTCAGTTCGAGGAACCATGAGATCCAAGGCAACGGCGGCAACCAAGCCGGCCGGATCCGTTTCATAAAAAAAGGCACGATGCCAATGTAAGCTTTGCCTGCCAACACATCGACCCGCAGGCCGGGCGGCAACGTGGATTGCACGAGTTCAGGATCCACGGTCCAGTGCAGGAACAGCAAATCGGTCCAGCGCTGTCGTCCAACGATACTCCCGGGCGGCCGCTTGCGACAGGCCAGTCGATCGGCTTCGTCGGGCAAGCGGAAATTCTCGAGGAAACGCGGCAGAGTCACCTTGTTTGAACGATTCAGGGTGGGCGGCGGATGCGTTGGGCCCGATGTTGAGGTGTTCGGCGATGGGCGGAATGGGGCGCGGCATCCCGGTTCAACAGATTCACGGCCTTAGGTTGATCGATCGGCAGCCGCTTTATTCGAGGTGCAATCACCCGCGCAACCGGTCTTCGCCAACTCCATGGCGCGGCAAAGGATGCCGGCGCCACGGCATTTACCGGCGCAGGCCGAGCCAGTTGGCGAGCTGAGTGATCGCGGGGGCTGCTTTATGTCCGCGGCGGACGGAGCGGGACACGATTGTAAGCTTTTTCTTCACGCGGTCAGCCTTGAGGTCTACGTGGCCAACGAGTTCGTGGCCGGCGAGAATCGGCAGCGCATAGTAGCCACGCACGCGTTGATGGAGCGGCGTGTAAACCTCCCAGGTGTAATCGAACTGCCACAGCTGACGACTGACGGGGCGGTCGTAAATCAGAGGGTCGAGGGGAGCGAGGAGGAGGGGCGGGGAGCCTTCGGATTTTCGAATGCCGACTACTGCGTCGTCGGAGACCGACAGCAGGAGCGCAAGGTCTTCGCGCAGGATGTAGAGCGTGGGCCTGTGACCGATGGTGACGGGTTGAACGGCGTCTTCGACGAGGGCGAATTCGGCTCGCTTGAGCGTGGTGAGGCGGCGCTGCTTGAGTTTGAGGAGGGCGCTCCAGCGGGCGGTGTCAGCGGTGGATGGCTCGGGTTGGGCGAGGGTGGCGGCGGTGAGAACGCGATTGGGCAGATCATAGACGCGGCGGTTGTGGTCGCGCTGCGCGATGAGCACCTGGCCATGGAAGAAAAGCTTCTGCAGTGTGGCCTTGGCCAGCGTAGCGGCGCCCCAAGCGCGGCGACCGCGACGGACATCATCGATGTCAGCCGGCGAGAGCGGGCCACGTTGGGCGATTTCGCCGAGGATGCGGGTGGCAAGCTCACGTTCGCGCGGAGTGAGTTTGCCGGACCAAGCGCTGGAGGTACGCTTGCGGCCGCGCATGGCGGCGAGCAGGTGCGGCCAGGCGGAGAGCGGGAAGGCGACCAGAACGTGGGTGTCGGGAAGGTGGTGCTCGAAGGCACGGCGTTTCGCGGCGGGGAGTGGCTCGGAATCGCCGTGGAGATGGCGCATGAGATCCCCTTCGCGGTAGCCCGTGACGCGGTTGCGCAGGATCAGGTCATGCATGCGCCCGCAGACGTTGATCGGGTCAATCTGGATGTACCCATGATGCGCGAGTGCGGTGGCGATGTCGGGCACGGAGGCGTCGAGCAGCAAAGCACGGCGCATAAAGCGTCGCGCGGCCAGCGGAGTGACGGAGAGAGCAGGAGGCACGCGACCCCATTGAGGGCATCATCCCCAAAAAAACAAGGTCGCGCGGCTACCAACCGCGCGACCTTGCCCAAACTACAAACTGACAACCTTAGATCAAGGGAACTCAGGCGCTGGCGATGACCGGACGGCCATACGTCGAGCGGGTGGGAATGAACCACTCCGAGGGAGACGACTCGGGCGAGAACTCGGGACAAGCGGCGGCGAGCAGACCACGGAGGTTTTCACGAGCCCGGGCGATACGGCTCTTCACCGTGCCCACGTTAATGTGGAGCGCCTGGGCGATTTCCTCGTAAGAATTGTTGAGGACGTTGCGCAGCGTGAGGATCTCGCGGTGGCCGGCATCGAGTTTTTCCATGCAGGCGTTGATGAGGCCCGTGAACTCGCCCGTGGCGGCTTCTTGGGCGGGGTCTTGGGACACATCGGCGACGAGGTCCGAGAAAGTGCCGGCATTTTCATCGCTGAGCTCGCAATCGAGTGAGAGCGAGTCTTGCCGACGACGGCGGAAAAAGTACCAGTAACGATTGCGCGCCAGATTAACCGCGATGCGGTAGAGCCAGGTGGCGAGAGAGGAATCGCCGCGGAAGCGGGCGAGTCCCCGGTGAGCGCGGATGAAGGTGTCCTGGGTGATTTCCTCGGCGTCGGCGTGGTTGCGGAGCAGGCCGAGGGTGACGGTGAAGATCTTGGCGCGGTAGCGTTCCATGATCTGAACGAACGCGGCGTCGTCACCAGCGTTGAAGCGCTGGACCAAGCCGGCATCAATGACGGCTTCCTGAGCGGACGTGGGCGCCGCGGAACTGTCCGACGTGCTCTCCTTCTTCTTGGTTGAGCGCACGAATTTCTTGGTGGGTGTTCCGAGACCGTTGGTGGAGGAATACATGGTAGGAGCTGGTTGAGGTTGGATGAAGATGAACTGCTGCTAACGGGTTTGTACTTACCTCGATTCGTGCCAACGGTCTTGGTATCCGATGTAAAACCCTCATCCATAATAATTAGAAAAATATCCAAAGTTAATCTGACCGACGGAATGTCGCCGCTTTCGTGCATAATGAACGATCCCAAAACGGCATCCTTGCAAAGCGCACATGGAACTGTGGCGGATTCCCTCCGGGCGGCCCAAATGGGTGTTGTAGGCAGCGAGCTGGATCGCGCTAAAATCGATCGAGGAGCGCCGACAAAAAGAGGCTATAAGCCACTGATAATCAGTAGCCTAGAACCCCAGGAAAATGCTGCAAACGCGATGGGTGCTCTGCGGCAAGATACCGCAGTCCCGTTCACGTCTGCGTCGGCATTAGCCCTTCGACGGGGACTGAAGATCAAAACAATACGAACCGCGGGTTCGTATTAACCCTTGATCGCGCCGGCGGAGAGGCCGCGGACGAAGAGGCGCATCGTGAAAAGAAACACGATGATGAGCGGAATCGAGGCGACGAAGTAAGCGGCCATGATCTGGCCCCACTGTTTAACGTATTCGCCGTCGAGGTAGATGAGGCCGACGCCGAGGGTGAAGAGCTCCTTGTCGCGCAGGATGATGAGCGGCATGAGGAAGTCATTCCACATGCCGAGAAAGGAAAGGATGGCGAGGGTGCCGATGATCGGGCCGGACATCGGGATGACGACGTTGAAGACCTGCTGCAGATGCGACGCGCCGTCCATTTCCGCGGCTTCGAACAAATCCCGCGGAAGATCCTCGATGAAATTGCGCAGGACGAAAATGCTGAAGACCTGACCGCCGGCGACGCCGACAAAGATGAGGGCCCAAAGCGTGTTGAGCAGCTTCAGGGATTTCAGCAGCATGAAGAGCGGCGTGATGTTCACGACGCTGGGCATGAGCATGAGGGCGATGAAAGCGGCCCAAAGCAGACCGCTGCCGGGCATCTTGTGTCGGGCGAAAAAGTAGGCCCCCAGGATGGCGAGGAAGAGCGAGCAAACGGTGCCGGTGACTGCGACGAAGACGGTGTTGGCGATATAAGGCAGGATGAGATGGATCGCGAAATTCCAATTTTCCCAGTGCCACGTGAGCGGATTGGTCGGCAGCCATGGCTGCCGGATGAAGGTGGCGTTGTCCTTGAAACTCACCTGAAACATCATGTAGAGCGGGAAGAGCTCAATCAGGATGAAGAACAGGATGATCAGGTGTTTGGCCCAGTCCTTGCGCAGATCGGAGGTGCGGGCGGGTGCGATCATTTTTCGACGCGCACGAAGCGGTTGTTGAGATAGGTGAGCACGAGAATGAAGACGAAGATGATCATGCCGATCGCGCAGGCGTAGCCGAATTCACCGGCGTAAAACGCGCGGTTGTACATCCAGAGTCCGGGCACCATGCCGCGGCCGCCGGGGCCACCATACTCGTTGAGCAGCTGGAGCTGCAGGCCGTAACCGCCCAGCGTGCCGATGATGAGGAGCACGAGCATCAGGCGGATCTGCGTGAGGATCAGGGGCAGCTCGATGTAGATGAATTTCCCGATCGGACCGATGCCGTCGAGCTCGGCGGCCTCATAAACCTCGATGCCGATCGACTGCAGGCCGGCGAGGAAGATGAGCACGCCGACGGCGCCGATCCAGGGGAAGCCCCAGAGGAAGAGCGACGGCAGAATCAGCTCCGGCTGGGAGAGCCAGCCGATGGGAACGTTGGCATAGAAGACGCCCCAGTGAAAAAGGTGGTCGAGCCACACCAGGACGCTTTTCAGGCCGGTGAAATCAAGCAGCCCGTTGAGGACACCGAGATTTGGGTCGAAGAAAAATTTCCAGATGAAGAGCCGGACGAGTCCCGGGACGATCATTGGAACGACGAGCAGGACGCGGTAGAGGTATTGCCAGCGGTCGCTCTTCAGGCGGTGGATGAGCACCGCGAGGAGGATGGAGGGCGCCATCTGAAACAGGTTGAACACCATGAGCACGGTCACGGTGAGGAACGACTTGAGCAGCACTTGGTCGTGGAAGGCGCGGCGGAAATTGTCGAAGCCAACCAGCTGCTTGGTGTCGCCGCCAGCCCACTCGAAAAAGCTGTGATACACCGCGCTGCCGGCCGGAAAGTAGGCGAAAACCACCACCATCACCAACGAAGGCACGATGAAGAAATACAATTTCCACTCGCGCAGAAGTTTTTGCCGGGAAAGCGTGGCGGCCATGCAGGGGAGAGGGGTAGGCGTGGGGTGCGCGACGCAGCCCCATCACCCAAAGTTATCAGGTGGGGGTTGCGTACAGCGCAAGCCGCGAAACCCTGAAAAAACAAAAAATCTCCGGGCCGGATATTTGTGATCGGGTGGTAACGTTCAGCGATCACCCTCCGAATTCAGAAGTCTCAACCCCGGATCTCACAGAAACACCCGGATCAATTCGGACCAACGGTCAGGTTTTAGATCGATCCATATTCCAGGTGCAGTCCGTCGTAAACCCGTTCGGGTTTTTGATCAGGGTTTGCACCAACGGAGACCGATCGCTGCGATGCAAAGGTAGAGGTGGACCGTGCGCTCCGCGCGCGGTTGTTTCAATGAATCGGATTAGCCCGTGTAGGCGGGGTGCAATCCGTGGTTAAATTTGCCTGCCTCGCGTGGACGAGGTGCTGGACGACACTCCGTCTGTTCTTAGGCACGGGTGATTGGGCGATGGAGAAGCGGGAGTACGCTTGCGTCCTATGAGTACAGACCTGACGCGCGGGGAGCCCACGGAGCCGTTCGTGCCAGCACTTAACGAGATTTGTAACGCATTGTATTACAATGGGAAAAATGATGGAAGCGTCGGCGTCGATTACTTCGCACCGATTGTGGAACCCTGACATCCCGAAAATGGGAAAAGCGGAAACAGAGAAAGTTGTGCTGATTCGTAAACTTCGGCCGTATCGTTTTTCGCCTAAGGGCGGCGGAGAGTGTGGCTGCGGCCGCAGGCGCAGCCATGTGGTTCGGATTGACGCATCTGCTGTCCGCGGCCGAGCTACTGATATCCTATGACGCGCGTTTTCGTTTCCGGCTGCTACGACATTGTCCATGCTGGCCACATCCAGTTTTTCCGCGAGGCTCGCGCCTTGGGCGATCACTTGACGGTGTCGTTCGCTTCGGCGGACGTGCTGTGGTTGCACAAGCATCGCCGCAGTTCCCTGCCGGACGACCACAAGCGTGCGCTGCTGGCGGCGCTCGAGCCGGTGGACGAGGTCGTAATCGGGACGGGCCACGACGAGGGCTTGGATTTCAAGGAGGAGTTTCTCCGATTGCGTCCAGCAGTTCTCGCGGTGACGGAGGACGACAAATTTGCGCAGTTGAAGCGCGACCTCTGTGTGCAGGTCGGGGCGCGATACATCGTGCTGCCGAAAACGCCGCCGCAATTTTCGCCCGTCTCGACGACGCAGATTGTGAAATTCATCCGCGCGCCCGAGGAGGCGCCGCTGCGGGTCGATTTCGCGGGCGGCTGGCTGGATGTCCCGCGATTCGCGCGCGAGGGCGCGTACGTGGTGAATTGCGCGATTTCGCCGACGGTTTCGCTGCGCGACTGGCCGTATGAGAAAAACGCCGGCTTGGGCGGCAGCGGCGCGTGGGCGTTGCTCAACGGCAAGGACGGCGTCGGGTCGGAGCTTGATCTCGGCGTGGGCTGGCAGGATCCGGCGGTGATTTCGGAGACGGGTTTGTGTGTGTGGCGCAGTGGTCAGCGCCCGCAGCTGGAGTTGAAGCATAACGGTGATTTTCTGCGCGGGCGGCTCGCGCTTTACTGGACGGGCACGCCGCACCACACCCCGGGATTTGTCGAGTTGCCGCGCGATTACGTGGCGATCGCCAGAGCGGCGGCCACGGCGCGCGACGCCGTTTGGCGCAGCGATCTGACGTTGCTCGCTGACGCCGTGCGCCAGTCGTACACGAATGTGCAGCGCGCCGAAGGCATGGACCCACTGCCGGGAGATCCGGCGGCGATTGGCGCGGTGCGCAGCGTGCTACCGGCGGCCATGAAACCGCTCGCGTGGAAATACTGTGGCGGGGGCTTCGGCGGATATGCGGTTTATGTTTTCGCCGACCAAGCGCAACGCGACGCCGCCTGCGCGCTGCCGAACTTCCGTGCGATTGAGCCGTATCTGGCAACGAGGTGAAGAAAAAGCTGTAAGCGGTGTCTTGCCCGGCGGCAAACGTTACGTCGGGATACTAGACGAGTTGCCGCGAACGCTGACGGCGCACGGTCGATCGGCCTCGACGGTGGGCAAACGGTTGGGGATGTTCGAGGTGCTACAGATCGAGGAATTTCCCGGCTACACTGAGGCACGCGAGCGAGAACAATTCCCCAAGTCTGGACAAAGTCGCAAGTGGCTCGATTAAAGCTTCTCCCCTGAACCCGGCGGTGGAGGGCCGGCGATTGTTGCCTGAGAAAAACAACTTGCATCACGGGCGACCATGTAGCTTTGTGACCCCTCCTTGTTCGGGCTGTAGCGTAGCCTGGTAGCGCGCTTGCATGGGGTGCAAGAGGTCGTGAGTTCGAATCTCACCAGCCCGACCATTTTCCCCAAAACGCAGGAGAGGACTAACTGCGTCTCTCAGCGACTAAGAGCGACAGTCTGTGGGAGTTGCAAGACTTTGCACTCAAACTGCGCGGGACTCGCTGCGACCCTCGTGGACTGCCTGCGACCTAAGTTTGGACACGTTTTTGGACACACTATTTAGTACTTAATATCGTAGGTGTCTGTGCGCCCGTTCTTGATGATATTCTCTGGGCGGTTCGTATTCTTACTGTCGTCAATCCGCGCAATATAATATTTTGTGATTTTCATTCCCTTGAAAAATGACCCGAGGGTCGTGACCTTCGGGTCTTGTTCTACGGCGGCGGCGAACCTAAACATATACCTGTACTTCTTGCCGTCGCGAAAGACGTAGACGTCCATCGCATAGAGCTGCTCCGACCCTTCCGGATAGATCTCGTGAAGTCCGGTGGCTGGGTAATAAATGAAAAGATCTGAAGTATTCAGTTTGGTCGCTTGGGGCGCCATGTCTTTTCCGTGGTACCGGGCAGTGAAAAAGGAAATCCAAGTATCCACCTCTTCGGGCGAAATGGTACTGTAGGGCTTAGTACTTTGAGTCCCGGCTTGTTGC
>JBDTJA010000005.1:0-3056 GCA_039936075.1 Opitutaceae bacterium
GCCGCTAGGATCATGGCGCTGAGCTCGAGGGCGGCGCGGGTCATTTGGCTGAAGACCCATTGGTCGCGCGGTGAGCTGGTTGCGGTGCTCTCCGGCAACGGGGCTTGGAAGGACTCCAATCCGGCCAGCAGATCTTGCAGCGAGGGAGGTGGTTTTTGACCCGACAGGACGCTCAGTGCGAGGGCCTCGAGGGTCTCGCTGGCGAGTGCGACGAAGCGTGTGATCTCGGGTTCCGTGACAGGTGAGCCGGGCTTCAGGTGCACGGCGATGGTCGTAAAGGAGCGCGTGAGTCGCTGGTTGCCGTTCGCGATCGCGGCGGATTGGGCGAGCGTGTCGCGCTGGCGCTTGGGGTCCGTGGCCATGCGCTGCAACGAGGAGAAAACGACGCCGTTGGCGGATTCGGCCCGCCGTTTGGCGGCCGCTGCCGGTAGGTCAAAGGTACCCCCGGAGCTGAGCCGGGAGTGCAAGATTTGCAGGAACTCGCGGTTGGCGCGGAGCGCCTCGGCGATCCAAGTGGGGTAGCGTTGCCATTCCCACACGGGCCAGAACAGCAGCGCGGCCAGCATGGCGAGCGCGCCGCCCGCGACTGTGGCGACGAGGCGGGAAATCGTGAAGTCGATCGTCACAGCGCTCGAGGCCTCGGTCAGTAGCACGATCATCAGCGTGATAAAGAAGACCGCGATGGCGTAGTTCTTTTTCAGATAATATGAGAACCCGAAAATCGTTCCCGCGGTCGCGGTCAGGAGCAGGATGTGCGGTAGCTTCAGCCAGAGGAGCACGCTCGCCAGAGCGCCGCCGATGAGCGTACCAACCAGGCGCTGCGCTGCCCGTAGCCGCGTCGAGCCATAGTCGGGCTGCAGGACGACGACGATCGTCAAGGACAGCCAGTAGCCCCGGGGAATGTGCCAGTATTCAAAAATCGCGACACCCAGCATCATCAACACGGCCAGCCGCGCGGTGAAACGGAGCAGGGCCGGATCGATCCGGCGGCTTTGGTTGAGGATCGCGGCGAGTGGACGCAGCGTCCACGCGTCGAGGTCGAACAGTTCGAGGGAAAACGCGCCGCTTTCCGCCGCGCGGTCCGTGACGGCCTGCAGCTGGGCGTCGAGGATAGTCACTTGCGCGGCGATCTGCTTGAGCACTTCGGCCAGTTCAGCGGCGCGGGGCGAGCGGCTCGATTGCGCCGTGAGACGCGCCTCCAGCGCCTGGATCAGGTTCGCGAGTCGCTCCAGGCGGACGCCGGCGGTGGCCAGATACGTAGGCTGGCGGGAAACGACGCCGAGAGCGACGGTGCGGGCGGTGTTGGTGAGGGCAGTGAGGATCGGCTGAACCACCGGGGTGAGCCGGGCGAAGCCTGGGCCAGGCCGCAGGGCTTCGAGAGCGGTATTAAGTACGGCGACCCGCGTGGACAATCGCGCGGCCGTGAGATTGAGCGTGGCGAGCCGGTGCTGCAGGCGTTGAGCGGAGGCGTGACCTGGCGCTGTGAGCAGTGCGGTGGTCTTGTCGATCGTAACCCGGAGATGGGCCTCCTTTTCTGAAATCTCGCGCTGGCGGTCATACTCGTCACGTCCATCCTCCAAGCCGAACGCTGCGAACAATTCGCCCACGGCGAGCCAGCTTTCGGCGACCGACTGACGCAGGGGATGCTGCGGTCGGAATGGCCAGAGCGAGGCCTGCAGCAATACGCCCCAGAGCGCGCCGCCTAAAGCGTACAGAGCGTCCTGCGGCGCAGTGGCCGCGGGGGTGGACAACGCGATGAGGAAGAGAAGTGCCGACGACGCCGCGACCGATGGACCGTAATCGGAGCTCAGGTGTCGCCAGTAGCCCATGCCCATCGCGATCAGACCGGTCGCGAGGACCGCGGACAGCAAACTGGCGCCGGCCGCGCTGCCCAGCCAGCTGGCGGCGGTGAGGATGAGGGCCTTGCCCAGCAGCACGCCGAGGCGGACGCGATAGTCGCCGTTGACGTCGATGAGCGCGACGCTTTGTGCGGCAATGGCGGCAAACAGCACGGGACCATGCAACCAGCCCAACTGAGCCAGAATCAGCGGCGCCATGAACGCCACGGTGGTGCGCAGCGCCCGCCCGAGGTCGGGATAGAGGGTCTCGTTTTCGGTGAGCCGATCGATGCTGGCCAGCGGCGCCTGCGTCATGGTGCGCAGGAGTGTGCCGGGCTCGAGCGCGGCGTCACGCGTTTTGCGGTCGAGAACCGATTAAGCGCAAAGACGCAAAGTCAGAGCAAAGGAATGATGCGGGACTGCGATGGACTGCGGTTGGAATCGAACTTGGAAACTTGGGGTCTGAGTGCGGAAAAGCCGCTTCCGTCATTGGTAAACTCCTCCGCCCAGCAGACGTTCGCCATCGTAGAGCGCGAGGATTTGGCCGGAGGCGAGGCCGCGCTGGGGTTGGGCGAATTTGATTAACGCGGTCTGACACAGCGCGGTGGGGGTCGAGCCGTCGCCTGAAGCTTCGGCGGGCACTGCAACGCGATCCACTTCGGGAATGAACTCCAGTTTTACTCGGGGATCACGATAGCGGACGCGGCCTTCGAGGAGTTGCGGCGTCGTGAGCGGCGCGCCGGTCCAACTCAGGCTGTGAACGCGAACTTCGTTTTGGAACAATCCGGGGGCGTCGGGATGGTCGAACGCCACGAGGAGCGCGCGGTCGGCGGCGCGTTTGCCGACGACGACGTAGGCTTCGTTGTCGGTGTTCGATGGGACGCGAATGCCGCGGCGCTGGCCGATCGTGTAGAAATGGAGCCCACGGTGCTGGCCGAGGGCGCGTCCATCACTGGCGCGAACGATGGGGCCGGGGGCATCCGGCACGTAGGCCTTGAGGAAATCAGCCATCTTCACTTCACCAATGAAGCAGATGCCCTGGCTATCCTTTTTGGCGGCGGTGGTGAGGCCGGCGTCGCGGGCGAGACGGCGGAGCTCGGGTTTTTCGAGGTGGCCGATGGGGAAGCGCGCGAAGCGAAGCTGGGCTTGGTTGAGTAGGGCGAGGAAATAGGATTGGTCCTTGTTTTTGTCCGCGCCCTCGAGGAGCGCGAACGTGTC
>JBDTJA010000006.1:0-2670 GCA_039936075.1 Opitutaceae bacterium
GTCGTGTCCGACCCCGAGGGCAAGTTGCCCAAAGTCGATTTCACCGGCTGGGTGCTCCAGATTCCGGAGAACGACAGCCCGGCCACGACCCCTGACCGCGTGTTCAAGGCCGCCTACGATTTCAACGCCTCGAAAAAGGGCCGCCTGCTGCCCGTCAAGACCGTCGGCGAGGCGTTCGAGAGCATCCCCGCCAAGCACTACAAGGAAGCCGAGCTCTGGGTGAAAACCAAGGAGCCCGTCCTCGTGCTCCGCACCAACAACGAGATCCCGAAGGACTGATTGCCGAATCCGGATTTTTGACCACGGACACACGGATAACCACGGTTCAGAATCCGGCAGCGGATCGACCAGGATCCATCCGTCTAAATCCGTGTAATCCGCGGTCAAAATCCGAAGTTTGATTTTCTTCGGATCGCCCTTTGCGTTCTTCGTGGTTAACTAACTTATTCGTCCAGCCCCAGTTTCCGCGGCTCGAAATCACGCGCCCGTACCGCTGCGGCCAGCGCCTTGAGATCGATCTTCGCGCCTGGCTTCACGCCGTGATCGCGATACCAATTCTGGTTCATCTCGAGCGCGAATTTCAGTTCACGGCTCCGCGAGGTCACCGTTTTTTCGTCGAACGGCAGCAGCGGATAGATTTCCACCAGTGCGCCCTCCGCGTCGAAAAATCCGATGTCGAGCGGCGTGGGCGTGTCGTGCATCCAAAATGACATCTGCTGCGGCGTGCGGAAAATGAAGATCATTCCCTGGTCATCCGCGAGCCGGGTGCGCTCCATCAACCCACGCATCTGCTCCTGCTGCAGCACCGCCACCTGCATGCGCACCATTTGGTTGCCCACCTTGATCGGGAAAAAATCGGCGACCGTCTTCGGCGCGACCACCGGGGCAGGTTCTTTCGTGCCGCAGGCCACCGTCGCCAGCAGCAGCGCCAGACCGAGTCCAGAGAGATAAACCAGATTTGCGTTTTTCACAGACTCGTTGGCTAATCTTCTCCGCTGCGCAGTTCAACCTCTCTCTCATCCGTGCCCCGCTCCCCGCTTCCGCCGCTCCAGTACGCCGACACCGTCACGAGCTCCGACCAACTCTACTTCAGCCGCGTCGGCGTGCATGATCCCTTCATCACTTTCGGCGTCGGTAAAAAGCGCCTCACCGTCCAGAACGCCCTCGAATTCGGCCGCATCAAGAAGGCCGGGACGTTCGACGCCGTCCTCCCCCTCGCTGAATGGCACGCCAAAGCCGTCACCCGCTGGCCCCGCCGCAAGGTCGGGATCGCGGAGGTCATCGCCGAGCTCGCCCGGGCCTATCGCGTACCTGCCTTCCGCATCGCGGATGATTTCCCCGTCGCCCTTTTCCTGAAACTCCGCGGCCTCGGCCTGAAACTCGAGCCCGCCAACGGCGCGCTGTTTCCCGAGCGCGAGATCAAGTCCGACGCCGAAGCCGCCGCCATCCGCGAGGGCAACCGCCTCAGTTCCGTCGGTTTCGCCGCCGCCGAGGCCATCCTGCGCGCCTCGCGCCCGAACGGCCGCGTGCTCCGCCATGCCGGACGGCCCCTCACCTCCGAGATCCTGAAGTTCGCCATCGAGAGCGCGATCCTGCGCGAAGGCGGTTGCTCGCTGGACACCATCGTCGCCGGCGGCGACCAGGCCTGCGACCCGCACAACCGCGGCTCCGGCCCGCTCAAGGCCAACGATCTCATCATCCTCGATATTTTCCCGCGTGTCACGGAAACCGGCTACTACGGCGACATGACCCGGACCTTCCTGCGCGGCTGCGCCAGCGACGCGCAACGCCAACTCGTCGCCGTGGTGCGCGCCGCCCAGCTCGCCGCCCTCAAGGCGATCCGCACCGGCGTTGACGGACGCGAGGTGCACCTCAAGGCCGCCAACACGTTCATCGCGGCCGGCTACAAAACCACGCACACCAAGAATGGCTCCGTCGGCTTTTTCCACGGTACCGGTCACGGGCTCGGCCTCGCGATTCATGAGCGGCCGCGCCTCAGCCCCACCGTTGCGATTACCCTGCAAAAAGGCACCGTCGTGACCGTCGAGCCCGGTCTGTATTATCCCGGCCTCGGCGGCTGCCGCATCGAGGATGTCGTGCAAGTCACCGACCGTTCACCCAAGATGCTTTCCAACTACCACTACGAATGGGAACTCCGCTAAAAGACCTGCCGGCCCTGCTCAAAGCCATCTCGCGCCTGCGCATCCTCGTCGTCGGCGATGTGATGCTGGATCGCTACATCTGGGGCGACGCCACGCGGATCTCCCCCGAGGCGCCCGTCCCGGTCATTGATGTTTCCCACGAAACCAGCACCGCGGGCGGCGCCGGCAACGTCGCCCTGAATATCGCCGCCCTCGGCGCGCGCTGCACCGTCGCAGGATATTTTGGCTCCGATGACACCGGCAAAAAATTGCGGGCCATGCTCAAGGCCAAAGGGATCGTCACACTTAGCACGCCCGGTTCCAGCCAGACCATCATGAAGACCCGCGTGATGGTGCAGCGCCAGCAGCTCTGCCGCATTGACCGCGAGTCGCCCCCCACCGCCTACCATGTCAGCGCGAGCCAGGCGGAAGCGCTGCTCACGAAGGAAATCAAGGCCTGCGACGCCGTGATTCTCTCCGATTACGCCAAGGGTGTCCTGAACAACGAACTCATCGCCCGCGTGGCGAA
>JBDTJA010000007.1:0-11965 GCA_039936075.1 Opitutaceae bacterium
TCGCCATGTCGTGGCGGCGGTTTTTCATGAAGAAAGAGGCCAAGCCGGTTGCTGCGCTCTAGGCGGGCCATGCGCTCCGCGCGCGACTGCAGTGTCCTCGAGCGGCCGTGCGCAATGACATTTCCAGCGAAATACGCCTGCACTCAAGTGCCGCGCGCGGAGTGCACGGTCCACCCTCCTGCTCCCGATATTTTTCCGCTGGTTCCGGCGCGCACCGCCGTCTAGCTTCGGCTTCCCCCATGAAAAAAGCCCGCGCGCACTTTCCCAAGATCAAGACCATCGCCTACGAAGGCCCGAAATCCACGAACCCCCTCGCCTTCCACCATTACAACCCGGAGGAGGTGATCGACGGGAAGACGATGTCCGCCCACCTGCGCTTTTCCATCGCCTACTGGCACTCGTTCCGCGGCGTGGGCTCCGATCCGTTCGGCCCGGGCACGATCGTTCGCCCCTGGGAAAAAGGCACCGACGCCGTCTCCATCGCGAAGGTGCGCCTTGAGGCGGCCTTTGAGTTTTTCCAGAAAATCCGCGCGCCGTTCTACTGCTTCCACGACCGCGACATCGCGCCGGAGGGCCGTTCGCTCGCCGAGTCGAATCGCAATCTCGACCGCGTCGTCGCCCACGCCAAGGAGCTCCAGAAGGCCACCGGCGTGAAGCTACTCTGGGGCACGGCGAATCTTTTCTCCAATCCCCGCTACATGTGCGGCGCGTCGACGAATCCCGACGCCCATGTCTTCGCCTACGCTGCCGCGCAGGTGAAGAAGGCCCTCGACGTCACCAAAGCGCTCGGCGGCGAAAATTACGTTTTCTGGGGCGGCCGCGAGGGCTACGAGACGCTGCTCAACACCAACCTCAAACGGGAGCAGGACCATCTCGCGACGTTCCTCCACATGGCCGTGGATTACGCGAAGAGCATCGGCTTCAAGGGCCAGTTCCTCATCGAGCCGAAACCCAAGGAGCCCACAAAGCACCAGTACGACTTTGATGTCGCCTCGGGCATCGCGTTCCTCCGCACCTACGGTCTCGAGCAGCATTTCAAATTCAACATCGAGACGAACCACGCGACGCTCGCCGGCCACACGTTCCAGCACGAGATCGAGGTCGCGGCGGCGCAGGGTCTGCTCGGTTCGATCGACGCCAACGCCGGCGACGAACTGCTCGGCTGGGACACTGACCAGTTTAACACCAACGTGAAGGAGCTGACGCTCGCGATGATTTCCATCCTGCGCGCCGGCGGGCTCGGCAAGGGCGGCTTCAACTTCGACGCCAAGCTCCGCCGTCCCAGCATCGATCTTGAGGATCTCTTCCACGCGCACATCGGCGGCATGGATGCGTACGCGCTCGCCTTCAAACTCGCGCGCCGCGTCATCGCCGATGGCAAGTTCACGCAGTTCCTGAAAACGCGTTACGCCAGCTTCGACACTGGCTTCGGCCGCGACATCGAGAAGCGCCGCGTGGGTTTCAAGGATCTCAACAAACTCGTGCTCAACCAACTCGGCGAACCCACGCCGCGCTCCGGCAAGCAGGAGTATCTCGAGAACCTGCTCAACAGCTACTTGCACGGCTGAATGTAGGGCGGGGTCGCCGAACCCCGCCAGGTTTTGCATTTTTTCCGCGGATCCCGCGGATTGACGCGGATAAATCCAGGTGGTCCTCGGGAGCCCATGGAAACTTATTCTCGGGCTAAGACGGGGTAACTAAAGTCGTAGCCGATGCGCGTGTCATTGCGAGGAGCGGAGCGACAAAGCAATCCAGCTGGATCGCCACGGCGCGCTTCGCGCCCCTCGCGATGACAAGGGAATTGATGCGGCTACGGTTCCAATTAAACCGCTCTAAGGCGGGGTTCGGCGACCCCGCCCTACAACAATCCCGCCTCAGCTGGTCAGCGCTTCCATCGCAAACTCGCGCAGCCGAAACGGAACGACGATGGTGCCGCGGGGAATGTTGGGATTGCAGATGCAACCAGCCTTCCGGGCCGGCGCGACTTTCGTCGGCACCCGTCTCATCGGAATCGCCGACGGCAGCCGGGCATTTGTCATTCGACGAGATCCCGCCCGGTAAGCGCCGCCGTAAATTTGACGAACGAGTTGATAACTTTCCCGATCAGGACACGTCTTGAGACCAAATGAAGCGACTTGTCCCCCTCCTCGCCCTGTGTGCCCTGCTCTTCGCGGGTTGCTCCTCGCTCGATACGCATCAGGCGGCGGATTACAGCCATGTCCGACGGATTTTCGTGGAGCACCGCCAAACCGATAATCATCACATCGACGAATTGATCGTGGCGGAACTCAAGTCCCGCGGCTACGACGCCTCCTGCGGGTGGCCCACGATGATGCCGGATACCACCGAGGCGATCATCAGCTACGAGGATCGCTGGCAGTGGGACTTCAACAGCTACCTCATTGATTTGAACCTCCAGCTGCGCGCCAACTTCACCGACAAACCCCTTGCGCACGGTCACTATCACCAAGCCTCAGCCGCCACGAAGTCGCCCGCCAACGTGGTGCGAGAGATCGTCGACCCGCTGTTCAAGAAGTTGTGAGATAAAATCACCATGATCTTTTAACACGAAGCGCGCAAAGAACACGAAGACCGCTCCGGAGGAGAAAATACCCTGGATCTTTCGTCCGCGGATTTACCGCAGAGACACGGATCCAGCGGATTCCGTTGGAGAAATTCTGATCCGTGTCCGCGTTGGCATCCGTGACTAAAAAGATCGGGGTATTCTCTTGGTGCGCGGCCAAGTCTTCGTGGTTGAAAATCTGGGCGCTACTTCGGCGGCGGATAATCGGCCAGCACCCGCAGGGTCTGCAGCCGGTCCGCCTCGACGGTGAGCTGATTGGCGGCCAGCCGGTCGAACTTCGCGTGGGCGTACCCACTCGTTCGCTCGAGTTGGAAAAGGCCCGCGAGCACCGAGTCCTTCTGCCGCAGCGTCTCGTGATTCACGTGCGCCAGCCGGGCGAGCTCCTCGGGGTAAATTACGTCGAACTGCCCGCGGGTTTTCGCGATGAAGGCGTCGGCGCTCGCGGCATTGCCACTCAAAAGATAAAGGTTTTGGACGACGATCTCGTTGGCCCGCAGCGCCAGGAAGCGGATATTGATGCCGTTCACATAGCCGTCGCCGACGGGCTCGAAAGATTCCGAACCCTTCGGCACCGGCACGCCCTTGATCACGGGCAGCCAGGTCGAAATCCGCGAGAATTTCTCATTCGACCGGCGGCTGGTGAGGAACTGCAGGAAATCAAGCGCGCGCGCCGGATGTCGCGACGCGCGCGTCAGTCCAAACGGCACGCCGGCAAACGTGCCGGCCTCGGACACGGGGCCCAGCATGTCCCGCCCGTATTTCGGGTCCCCCGGCCGGAACGCGGGCATCTTGAACGCCCCCACCGGGAATTTTGCCTGCTCGAGGATGCCGCCGGCATCCCAAGTGCCCGAGACGAGCATCGCCGCGCGGCCCTGCAGGAATTGCAGCATGGCATCCTCACGGTTGAGCTGGGACCAGCCCGGCGGCAGGAAACGGCCGAAGGCCTCCACGGTCTGCAGCCCGGCGCGAATGGCGGGCGTGGCGAGCGACCAGCGGCCGCGCACGTAGTTCACCATCGCCTCATGCGTCGACATCTCGAGGTTGTGGGAAATATCCATCTGCAGCGCCACGCGCTGCGACGCGGTGCTGAACAAGCCGTCCGTCAACTTCGTGACATTGAACCACGAGCCCGCGAGCGGCGTGACCGGCTGATGCGTGAGCGCCGCGTGCTTGGCCAGGGCTTTGCACGTCGCCACGAATTCATCAAAGTCCCGCGGCGGCCGATCGCTGCCGGTGGCGTCCTTAAAAAGCTGGCGATTGTAGAAAACCCGCACACTCACCATTGCCAGCGGCGCGCCGTAATATTCGAGCAGGTTGAGGCTGAAATAACTCTGCAGCTCGTCCGGAATGAGCTCCGCCGTGTAACTCTGGCGCCAGGACAGGTGGCGCAGATCCGGCTCGCTGGCATTGTAGGGATTCGGCTGTTCCAGATACGAAGTGATCGGGGTGAAATAGCGCGCCAGCATGTCATCGGGATTTTCATACGCCGCCAACTCGACGAGATCGGGGGCCGTGCCTCCGATCAATCCGGTGCGCAGCCACTGTTTCCATGCCCGACCGGGGATGTCGCGTTGCTCCACCCGCACGTCGGGATGCAGTTTCATGTAGTCAGCGGCGATCGCATTGAACGCCTCGCGCACGCCCGGTTCGATCTGCCAGTGCGCAAAGCTAATGACTTCAACGTGCGAATCCACCACCGAGGCGCCAGGCCGCAGGATCAGCCGGCCCACCGAGGTCAGGTAAGCGCCGCCCAGCAATCCGATCGCCAGGAGGGTCGATAGCATCGGACGTTTCATCGGGCCGCCTTTTCCAATTCCATCATCCGATCCTTCGCCGTGCGATACCGGTTGTCCGTCGGTCCCGCGACGGCGAGATATTGACGATAATACGCGATCGCCTCGTCGCGATGACCCAGCGCGCGCGCCACTTCGGCCAGCTGGACCCGCAGGCTCATGGCCGTCATGATGTCGCGCGAACCCATCGTGTCGGCCTGCTGCAGCCAGCCCAACACGCGCTCATCGAGCACATCGTAGTACATCGCCGCCTCCGCGAGCACGCGGTAGTAGGCGCAGGCCGTTTCCGGAAGCTGGGCGTTACCCGCCAACGGCGCCAGCTCCCCGGCGGCGCTAAGGCGCTGCGCCACGCTCAGATCAGGGCGTTGGTACAGCAGCACGAGCGCGAGTTTCCCCGCCGCCAGTTGCGCCAGCGGATGCTTCGGGGCCGCCGTGATCACCGCCCAATAGTCGGCCTCGATCTCCGGTACCTCCGCCGACCGGTGCAGATGGGCAATGCGCGCGATCAGGTAACGCGCATAAATCGCCGGCTCATCCGTGCCGTTGTCCTTCACGAGCTGGCGCAACTGGGCTTCGGCTCGCTCCACCTTGCCCGACGTCACCGGCGGATCGTTGAGCAAACTCGCCGCGGCGCCCAGCGCGCGAAGGCGGTCGCCCTCAGCCGGTTCCCGCGTAAACACTTCGTGGGCGTCATGAAACAAATAGCCCGCCAAATCCTGCCAGCCCTCTTGCTCCGCTGTGGTCGCGCGCACCGCGCCGGCGCTGCCCAGGAGCAGGCCCCAGCCGAGCAGGCCGCGCCCGACTCCTCGATGCAGAGGCGGGACGAATGAACCAATGACCGCGCGAAATTTCACAGGTGACCCACCGTGGCATTGCGTTGGCGTAAATCAAGGCCGTCAGGTGGCGTCGGCGTGTCATGCGGGATGGCCCAGCTTGCCAAGCACGGAACGCGGCATGAAACTCGGCTCGCCATGGGTGCCCACGATTTTAACTTCGACCTGTCCGCAGGCGAAACTTACGTCCCCTCTTCCGACCGGCGCCGCGCGCTCCAGGCGCTCCTGCCCAAGGAACCCTTCGCCCTCGCGCCTCCGGTCACCGACCGCGCGGCTTGGTCCCGCTGGCAGGACGATCCCTTCGGCCGGCAGATCCTCGCCACCGCGCGCGAGCTCGCCGCTGTGCCTTATCCGGATTACAGCGACGCCGCCTATCTCGACTGCCTCAAGCTCGAGGATGTCACGCAAATCAACCAGGTCATCCCGACCGTGCGCAAGCGACAGGTGGCGTTCCTGCTTGCCGAGGCGATCTACGATCAAGGCGAATTTCTCGGGGTGATTGCCGCGGACACGAAGCAGCTCGCCTCGCTTCGCACGTGGATTCACCCGGGCAATGATCTTAAGAAACTCAACTACGACCTGAAAACCATTGAGCCGGACCTCGTCGTCGTGCACTTCGCCGAAAATCTCGCGCTGACCGATTTCATTCTGAGTCCACGCCTGCCCGCCGATCTGCGCGCGCTTATCCGCTCGGAGGTGAACCGCCGCGTCCTGGCGCCCACGCGTGCCCGCCTCGAGAGCGGCCATGACATCAACTGGTGGATCGCCGTGAAGCACAACTGGAACGCGGTTTGCCTTTCTTGTCTCGCCCACACCGCCGGCGCCCTCCTCCCCTCGGCCGCCGACCGCGCGTGGTGGATGGCGTTTTCCGAATCGCTCGTGAAAAATTTTCGCGATGGCTTCGCCGATGACGGCGTCTGCACCGAGGGCACCGGGTACTGGACCTACGGCTTCATGCACTACATCTCGCTGTCCGAGCTGCTCCGTTTCGCCACGGGCAACGCGGTCGACCTCCTCGACGAGCCGAAGATGCGCCGGGTCGCGCGCTTCCCGGACCGCGTCGAGCTGCAAGGCGGTGTGTTCCCCACTTTCGCCGACTGTGCGCTCGACGCTCGTCCGCTGGGCTGGGCCCGTCTCTGGCTCGACAACCGGTTGGGGACGGTGGAGCAAAAGACCGTCCCGGCCGTCGCCGGCACCGATCCGTTCGCCGGCATGATTCTCCAGTTCGCCCCCGAACCGCTGCTGTGGATGTTCCGCACCCATGATCCACGAAAACCACAGGCCCCCGCCCACTCGCCCGAGCTGCGCACGTGGTTCGAAAATTCCGCGCTGCTCGTGTGCCGGCCCGGCCCGGCGACTTCGCGCCGCCTCTCCGCCACGTTGCTGGGTGGCCACAATGGCGTGAATCATAATCACAACGATCTCGGCTCCTTCACGGTGGTTCTCGACGGCCGCACGCTGGTGATCGACCCGGGAGCGGAAGTGTACAGTTTCCGCACGTTCAGCGATCAGCGCTACGAGAGCCAGCTGCTCAACTCCTACGGTCATCCGGTCCCGCGCGTCGCCGGCCGCCTGCAGGAAGCCGGCTCGGAATGGCGCGCGCGGGTCGTCGCGAAGGAATTCACCACTGATACCGACCGCATGGTCCTCGACTTGCGCACGGCCTACGACGTGCCGGCGCTGAAAAAGCTGGAACGCGAATTCATCTTCGATCGTCGCGGCGCCGGATCGGTCACGGTCATTGACCGCGTGGAATTCTCCACCCCCGCCGCCTTCGAGTCCGCCCTCATCACCCTTGGTCAGGCCACCATCGAGGGCGCGAGCGTTCGTCTGACCGATGGCGCGGCCGCGCTCGTCGCCGAAGTCAGCGTCGAGGGCGCCTCCCTGGAAATCAGCACCGATCAGATCAACCAGCCGCCGCATCCCACCCGCGTAGCGCTGCGCTGCGCCGGCGAGGTCAAGTCGGCCGTGATCCGCACGGTGCTGCGTCCCGCCTGAGCCGTCCACTGAAGTCTGCCGGGACCGCCATGCACTGGACCTATCTTTTCACCGCCGCGCTGCTCGAAATCGTGTGGGCCATCGGTCTGAAATATACCGAGGGTTTCACGAAACTCTGGCCCTCCGTCGGGGTGGGCTCGGCGATGGCCGCGAGCATGTTTCTCCTCGCGCTCGCGGCCCGCGCCCTGCCCATCGGCACGGCTTACGCGGTCTGGACCGGCATCGGCGCGGCCGGCACCGCCATCCTCGGCATCATCCTGTTCCACGAAAGCGCATCCGCGCTCCGGCTCGTTTGCCTGGCCCTGATCATCACGGGCGTGATCGGGCTGAAGTTCCTCGCGAAATAACGCGCGCAGGCCTCATTCGGACCGATCCAACCACGGATTACAGGACGGAACAGAACAACCCGGTGTCCGAATAATGTGGCACGGGTCTCCCGACCCGTGATGGCGGGATCGATTGAACCGGCACGTTCCGCCCAGCCCATTAGTTGACCGCCTTCCTCATTACGGGTCGGGAGACCCGTGCCACTTCCGAGCAGCCTTTGCGATCGTCCGGTCAACCGGTTTTAATTTCCGGGGCCAGCTTCACTTCCAGCGGCGTCCAGTCTCCCTCTCCGACGGTCACGTCGTGCAGCACGACGGTTTGGTAACCCGCCCGGGAAACGATCAACTCGTAATGCCCCGGGCGCAGCAGGCGCCAGTAATGCCCGAACTCCGCCTCGGTCGTGCGCCGGTCCACCATATTGTTCTCGATCCGCGGCAACCAGACTTCCGCTGCCAGTGGTTTCCCCGTGGTCGCATCCGTCACGTGCACCGCCAGCCCCGGCCCCCGCGTGCGCGCCATGAACGCCCGCACGCCTTCCAGATTGGCCGCGATGATGCCCGGGACTTCCTCCGCCCCAAACAGGTGCGTGCCCCGGCCCGTCTCGATCAGGAAATCGAACACGCCCTTCCGCCCGTAGAGCCACGCGTAACTCTGGCTCGAGGCCCCGCCCGGCGAAATCGCATACGTCCCATGGCCATCCATCGTCGGGATGCGGGCGGCAATTTCGCCCGCGATCTCGCGGATTAGCGCGTCGTCCGGCGCCGCCAGGCCGCTCCATGCCCACGGATAATAAATCACCTCGCCCTGACTGTGGTAGGAGATCGAGAGCACAAAATGCTTCAGCTCGAGCAGGTGACGCATCGCGCGGTTCTCCGCTTCGGAAAACGGATACTCGCCGCGATACCGCTCGCTGTCCGGCCGATCCGTGCCGCCCATCGCCCAGTTGAAATCATAGCCGCGGTTCACATCCACGCCCTCGGGAAAAACCCCGGCGACGCCATCGCCATTCACATCGCGCGCGTTCTTGCGCCAGCGCGGGTCGCGCCCCGACGTGACGATGTCGTGGCCATCCACATTCACCACCGGCACGAGGTAAATTTCCGAGCGGTCCACCCATGCCGTGAGCTCGGGATTGCGGCCGTAGTCCAGGACAAGTTTTTGCAGCAGCGTGTAGATGATTTCGGCCCCCATCACTTCATCCGAGTGATGACAGCCGTCGAGCAACACGCCGGGCTTGTCCTGCGCCTGCCGCGCGTCACTCGAGATCCGATAGGCGTAGATCGGCCGGTGATACTGCGTCGTCTCGCCGATCTTAATCCGGGCGATGCGCTCGGGATGCGTCCGGACCAACTCGTCCGCCCGCGCCACGATCTGGTCGTAGGTATGGTAGATTTTCGGCAGAGTCAGCGTCGGGCCATAAAGCGCACGCTTGATGAGCGTCAGCCGGTCGGTGTTCTCCATCACCAAGGTCGCGTGCCAGCCCTCATGCTGCAATGTCGCGAATTCATCCGGCGTGGCCAGCACCAGCGCGGTGTGTCGCACGAGGCTGAGCAGCAAGTCGCGATTATAGTCATTGAAGGCGAATTTTCCCCGGCCCACCTCCGCCTCGGCCGGAATATCGCGCACCTCGACCAGCAAGGTTCGGGGCTCCGCCGCCAGTCCCACCACCGCGGCCAGCAACCAGGGAATCAGCCACTTTTTCATCACCGCCGACACGCATAGCCCAGCCACCGTCACGGCGCGAAACTAAAATCCGCGAAAATTTTTCGCCGTCATTGATATGAAACCTTCCTCACTGCCGCGCGTCAGACTCCAACGCATGAAATCATCCCCTTGGGCCCGTGGTGTCGTCGGCGTGGCCCTCGCCACGCTTTTGGTGGCTGGCTGCGAATCGAAGGCCGATCGCCGGGAGCGAATGGCGGAGGCCCGCCAATCCATTCCACCCATGGCGGCCAATGATACGTTCTTCGACGGCAGGGTTGTCGCGCATCTCACGCTTGGCAGCGGCGGTGGTGAGGGCGCCGGGCCGGACGGCGGCAACGGTGGTGGGGGCGGCGGACGACATGGAGGCGGAGGTGGCCATCACGGCGGCATGGGCGGCGGACGGCGGGGCGGCGGTGGCGGCTCGGACGACTCCTCCAACAGCGGTGAAGTCGCGCACCAGGCCCACCATAACGAAAGCATCATGCCGGCAGCGTTGCTGCGGTTGCGCCTCGAAAACACCTCGACCGCGGCCGTGGTGGTGCAAATCCGCGACCTGAATTCGGAACTCGGCGACTTCGCGGTTCGTCCCGACACTCTCAGCCTCGCGCCCGGTCAGTCGGTAGAACCCGACGGCATGGAATCACTGCTCGGCGTCGATTCCTTTGAACTGCCCGTGACGTTGACTCTTCGCGTGGGCGAAAAAACCGAGACGAAAGTCCTCATCTTGAAACCCGTCCCCCTTCCGCCGGCGCCACGCGTCTCCCCTGGCACGCCTCCGACGCCGAAATTCTCCGAATCGCCCACCCTGCCGCCACCCGGCAGTTGAAGCAGCGCGCCGTGGAGCGGGCTTTGCGTGAGTGGCGCTTCCCGCCCGATATCATTCGAACCTTTCGGCGCGCCTACTTTGCCGGCAGAGCCTGGGTGCAGCTGACGGGCACAATCTGCCGGAAAATCAGATAACCGTGGGTGTGATAAACCGCGAGATCCCGTCCATCAGCGCTGCGGTCATCGGTCCATCAGGACGGCACAAATTCGATCGACGCAAAAAAAACGACCTGATTTTTCACCGTTGCTGCACGCCCAGCCCGCGGCTCACATCAGGTCGTGCCTGTCCGTGCCTGTTTCCCCACTTTCATCTACCGCGAGCCGCTGCAGCCGGGGGGCATCGAGCGTTTCAACTTGGAACTCGCTGACGAATGCCGGCGCCTGCGTGACTTCGATGCCGCCGGCCGGCGTTGGTCGGAGAAAAATTACCCCGGCGGCTACACCAGCTACGCCTCAATGAATGAGCTGCACCGATTCTCCAGCACGTTCACCGCCCTCGAGAAAAAGCTGTCGCGCCACGTGAAGGCGTTCAGCCGTGCACTCGACCTCGACCTGCGCGGCCGCACTGTGCGCATGTCCGATTGCTGGGTGAACATCATGCCGCCCGCCTCGGCTCATTCGCTCCACCTGCATCCGCTGTCATTCATCAGCGGCACCTACTACGTCACGACGCCGCGCGGCTGTTCCGGCCTGAAATTCGAGGACCCCCGGCTGAGCAGGTTCATGGCCGCCCCGCCGAAACTCGCGTCTGCACGGCCCGCCAACCGCGCACACCTCACCTACCCCGCCACCGCCGGCACCGTCATCCTCTTCGAGAGCTGGCTGCGCCATGAAGTCGCCGCCAATCGCTCGAACGCCGAACGCATCAGCATCAGTTTCAATTTCAACTGGAGCTGAGCTCCTCTTTGATGAAACCTTCCCCGACGCCGCGCGTCTGACTCTCTCCCGCATGACAACACCCCGACACCCCCTGCTCGCGCTTTTGCCCGCTCTCGCTCTGCTGCTGCTGCCGGCGTGCCAAGGCCCCGACCACAAGGCCATGATGGAAGAGGTGCGTCACTCGATCCCGCCGATGTCGGCCCGCGCGAACTATTTTGGCGACCAGATTGCCGTTCATCTCACCCTCGGCGCGAATTTGGATCGCAATTTCCGGCCGGATAATCCGCTCGACGGCACGCACGACGACTCCATGCGTTCGGGCTTGGGCTCGGGCCAGTTGGGCAGCAGCATGGGCGAAGGCAGTTTCGGCGCCGCGGGTGCGCCCCGCGCTTCCAGCACGGAGACGGAATCGCTGAGCAATGACGGCGAGAACAGCGGCAACACACCCCGCCGCGGCGCCAAGGGCGGCACTTATCAGGGCAACAAGGGGATGCGCGGCGAATCTGATGAGTCTGACGACGACGGTCCGCGGTCGAGGAATCACAACAACGACATGCCCGCGGCCTTGATGCGTCTGCACATCCATAACATGAGCCAAGCCACTGTAGTCGTCGAGGTGCGCGAGGTGAATTCCGAACTCGGAAACTTTGCCGTGCGGCCCAGCGAAATCACGCTCAAGCCGGGCGAGACCATTGAGGTCGAACCGATGCAATCCATGCTCGGGGTGGATACGTTCGAGCTCCCGGTGAAGATCAGCTTGCGCGCCGGCGGCGTCGTCGAGTCCCAGACCCTGATCCTTCGGCCTGTCAAACCCGCCACCACGACTCCTCCGGCAGCCTCGGGCCCGTCGCCCACTCCGACCCGTTAGCCACCTCGATGCTGCGCGGCCCCCGCTACCGGAGCCTGCCTGCGAAGGAAATTCTCGCACCGTGTCGCTTCAACCAGGCTCGTTAGATTGAGGGGAACCGTTTGGGGTGATCATGCGCCCTGATCCCAGGACCACGCGCCGCTTCCTCGCTCGC
>JBDTJA010000008.1:0-9830 GCA_039936075.1 Opitutaceae bacterium
GCGGCGTTCACCTCCGTGGAGATCTCAGTCAGTTTCTTGTCCGTGGCGCCCTCCTCGTCGAGGGTCTGCTGCGCCAGCTTGGCGACGTCATCGTGACCGAGCACCTCGGCAATCGCGCGCACCGTACCGTAGGCCGCCATTTCGTAATGCTCAACACGCTGGGCGGCGCCAATGAGCTGGGCATCGCGGACCAGGGACGGATCGTTTTCCTCGATGGCTTCGGCGCCTTCCTCGATGAGGCCTTTCATCGCGTGGCAAAGTTTTCCCTTCACGGGTTTGTCGAGCAGTTTGAAGGCCTTCACGAGCCGCTGCACCTGGCCCTTGGTTTCCTCAAGATGGGTGAGAAAGCCGGCCTTGAGCTTCGGGTTAACGGCCGCCTTCGCCATTTTTGGGAGCGCCTTCAGCAGCTGGTTTTCGGCGTTGTAGAGATCTTGCAGTTCATCGATGAGCAGATCGCTGAGGGTCGTGGACGACATGGTGTTAACGATTTCAGGTTGAGGGTTTGAAACGAATCTCCGCCGTCACGGCAGGAATTTTTCCTGCGGTCAGGATGAAGACGGGATGCACTGACTCCAAATTTCGGTAAAGTTCCGCCGTCGGCCCTCTCGCCGGAAAATAACCATGCCGGCCCCGCGCGCCTCCGGAAATCTGCCTGCGAATTTGCATTGTGCATGATCTGCGCAGCGCATTTTGCACTGTGAGATTGGAGCTCGCGACCGAAGCCAAACAATTTCTCGCCAATCAGATTCGAACAGGAACGTCCCGAAAAATGATCGGTCCATCGCCCCGCCAAAAAAATCCCGTTGGTCGCAACCGTTCCAGCCGAACGCCGTAAACACGGCTCAACCTCAAACCCTCAATCCAAAAATCATCATGGCGAAGTACGATGGCATGAACGCAAAGAATCTGGATTGTGCCACTGACAAGGCCCGCAAGGCCGACCCCATCACCAAGGCTCCCGGCCCTCATCCTGTGGGCACCGGCACCGGCGCCGACCCAGTTGGAACTATCGCCGGGGCTGCCGTCGACGGACTCGGCGGCAAGGGCATTCCGGAGAAAATCGATCCCTCCATCGAGGACGCCTACTGGCGCGAAAACCACAACCGGCAGGCGTTTGCCAAGGATAGCCGTTACGACGACTACGCCCCGGCTTACCGCGTCGGCCACTAAGCCTATCGCGACTTCGGCACCAAAGGTAAATCCTACGAGCAGGTCGAGGCCGACCTCCGCCGCCGTTACGAAGGGACGTCGCCCCGTGTCGGCTGGGACAATGCCAAGGTCGCCAGCCACGCCGCCTGGGTTCGCTCTTACCAAACGCATCGCACCAAGCTATAACTGTCTGAGCGTGCAGCGGATGCGCGATTGATCGGTTTGACGCTGGTTCTGCCAACTCCGAAACGTCTGCGTACCTCTCTTTCGTCATGACCAAAACATTGCATTCGCCACCTTCTACCCGCGCCCGGTTGGGGCGGATCGCTCTGTGGATCTCGGGGGTGCTACTCACGCTTCTCCTGGTCATTCGCTTCGTGGGTTCGCCGATTGTAACGTCGCTCGCGAATAAAAAACTCGCCGCCCTCGGGGACTATCACGGCCGCGTTGGCGCGATCCAACTGGCTCTCTGGCGCGCAACGATCACGGCGAACGACTTTGAACTTTTTCATACCGGTCACGAGGCGGATGGACCGGTGATCAAGGTCGCGCATGCGTCGCTGTCACTGGCGCCCCTCGCTCTGCTTCGCGGGACGATTGGAGGTCGCGGCTCTATCCGTAATGTTGAACTCAGTCTGGTGCAGGATCGGCCGACGATCGGTAAAGAGGAGAAGTCGAAGGAAGACGCCGCGAAAACAAAAATGGCCGGTGAACAGCCCGCGGTCCGCGCCTGGCAGGCGAAATTGCAGGAGGGGTTTCCGATCGAAGTGACGCGTTTTGAAGTCACGAACCTCCGGGTCAAGTTCGTTGACCGCGCGCGGGCGGGGGCGCCCCAGATGATGTTGGAGGATTTTCATTTGCTCGCCACCGACTTCCGAACCAAACCGGCCAACGCTGATGATCTGCCCGCCAAGTTGACGGTATCCGGCCGATTTTCGGGTGGTGGCACGCTGCAGGTCAATGCTACCGCCGACGCCGGTGCGGCCCAGCCACATTTCAACGCGACGATGGAAGTGAAGGATCTGGCGCTGGTCCCGTTACGTGACTTCCTCAAATCCTACGCCAACGTCGACGTCACGCGCGGCACCTTCGAGGTCTTCGTGGCGGTGAAAGCGACCGGCGGCCGTTACCACGGCTATGTGAAGCCTTTCTTCCACGATCTGGAGTTCAAAGCCACGCCTGATCCGGAAAAGAATGCCGCGCAACAACTCGCGACCACCGTGGCGAGTGCCGTGACCAACCTCCTCAAGAACGACCAGGGTACGGTGGCGACTAAAGCCCCGTTCCAAGGCGAGTTCGCCAACGCCAAGGTTGATGTCTGGACCACCATCGAAAACCTTCTTCGCAACGCCTTTATCACCTCTCTCCGCGAAGGTTTCGAAGGCCAGAAGCCGAGCTGATCGCACAAGGGCGCTGAAATTGTGCCGGGCGGCATGTTCGATGGCGTCGCGTCAACTACGGGAAGCGCGGCCCGCGGTCAGGCTGCAAAATAGTCAACAAACGATCGAAGCCTCAGCCTCTCGGTCGTGAACGAATCCGACAAACGCTTTGGGGCCGACTTCGAAGGGGTAAGTTCCGCGAATCCGGACCTTCGGTGGCGTCGCCTTTCTCCGTTCTTTCCGTTGGCCGCAAAATTACTCCGCAAGCCGAATCGGGTCGATGTGAAGCGCGCAAGCGCGAGGATTTCGCCCCAAGACTCGCGGATTTCTTCGCGTTCCCCTGCGATTGCCGAACCGGATGCAGATGCGCCCGCGGTCTTCCATCTTCGAGCGACTCTGGTTTCCCGTTCGGTCTGGGATCAATCACCAAGTGCCATCAATTAGCAATAAGGCGATACTCCGGCATGGGTTGAATACCCACTATGAGAGGGGTCCGCGCGCGAGTAAACTGACGTCATGTGTTCCGCAGCTTTCGTCGTTTGTTCGATCGTCCGCACCAAGTGCCCCCCCCCCCTTCTTGCCCACTCTCAGGCGGACCGTTTCCCTGCCGCAAGGGCTTACCAGAATAGTACCGGTTCCGGGGCAACGTCACCGCCCGGGATGGCGTTCAATAGCTGACCATGCAGACGCTAGTCCAACGCCTGATCCAGAAAGAAGCCGCCCTCCACCCCGCCGCTCGGTCGGAGGGACGCGCTGCGCTGGACGTTTGCGAAAAACTTCGCGCGCCGCTGTCCACCTTCACCGGCGTCGGTGGTTTTCGTAGCCTGCTGGGGCGCGCTTTGGTGCTGGCGAAGGCTGAAGTCCCCTGGCTCGAGGGCCTGCAGGTCAAGCCTGACGGATCGCTGCAATTGACTGCGGAGCAAACCGCCCAGTTGGACACCCCGGAAGCCGCGCGAAGTGGGACCGAGCTCGTGGCGCAGATTCTGGGGCTGCTCACCACCTTTATCGGCGAACCGCTCACCCTGCGTCTCATCGAGGATGTGTGGCCGAAACCCGTCGCCCCACGTTTGAAACCCCACGGAGCCAAGAAATGAAAAAACCACATCCTCGCGCGACTGCGCGCCCCAAAAGCGATCCTCTCCGCGCGGACAAGGTAATCATTCATCAGCTGCCAACTGGCGTCCGGGGCTTGGACGAAATCCTCGGGGGTGGTCTGCCCGAATTTTCCTTCAATATCATCGCCGGCGCGCCTGGCTCTGGGAAAACCACGCTCGCGCATCAGTTTGTGTTCGCGAACGCGACTCGGGCACGGCCTGCGCTGTACTTCACCGTCCTCGGCGAGCCGGCGATCAAGATGTTGCGCTACCAGCAGCAGTATTCGTTTTTCGACGAAACCAAACTCAACACCTCCATCCGGTTCATCAATCTCACCGAGACAGTTGTCGAACAGGACTTGAATGCCGTGCTCGGGGAAATTCAGAAACAGGTCGAGGCGCTGAATCCGAGCGTGGTGGTGATCGATTCGTTCCGCACCGTGCTGCGCAAACAGCCGGCAGGTGCCGCGAGCGAGATGGAGCTGCAGTCCTTCACCCAGCGACTCGCGATGCTCCTGACGAACTATCAGGCGACGACGTTTCTCCTCGGCGAATACACCGAAGGCGACATGCGCGACAATCCGGTGTTTACGGTCGCCGACGGCCTGATCTGGCTTTCGCAGGCGGCGGAGCGAAATTCCGTGGTGCGCAAGCTTCAGGTGATCAAACTGCGCGGCCAAGCCTCCGTCCCGGGACTGCACACGATTCGCATCGGAAGCGCCGGCGTGCAGGCGTTTTCCCGCACGCTCGGCCTGACCCGGACCACGGCCAAGTCTCAGGGCACCCGCCGCCTTTCCATGGGCATCCCCGAGCTCGACAAACTCATGGGCGGAGGCGTCCTCGAAGGTGACAGCGTCCTGATCGCGGGGCCTTCCGGCACCGGCAAATCCGTCCTCGCGACGCAGTTCATCGCCGCCGGCCTTCGTCGGCAGGAACCGGGTATCATCATCATTTTTGAGGAACGTCCGGCCAAATACATCCGTCGCGCTGAAGGCCTCGGCCTGGATCTGGAGACGGCGGAGGGCACGGGGAAATTGGAGATCCTTTACCTCCGCCCGCTCGACCTTTCCGTCGACGAAACCATGCAGGAGATCCTCGACGCCGTGAAGCGCACCAAGGCCAAGCGTCTCGCGATTGATTCGCTGGTGGGCTTCGAGATGGCGCTGGCCCCGGGCTTCCGCGCTGACTTCCGCGAGTCGCTTTATCGCATGATTGCCGCGCTCACGGGCGCCGGGGTCACGATCGTCAGCACTGTGGAAATCGAGGATTCCTTCACCTCGTTTCAGTTCAGCCACTACGCGATTTCCTTCCTGACCGACGACATTGTGCGGCTGCGCTACGTCGAGATCGACGGGCAGCTGCGCAAGGTTCTGGTCATCGTCAAAATGCGCGGGGGTGACCACAGCAAGGACATCCGCGAATATGTCATCGATCAAACCGGCGTCGTGATCATCAGCCCGCGTCGGACCGATTATGCCCGGCTCACCAGCGGTTTGCCGCAGCTCGTGGGCGAGCGCAAGGAAGCCCCGCCCGAAGCCAAGGCGTTAAAGTAAGTCCCCCCATGGACACTCCGCTCACTCTCCCTCCCCGCGTCCCGCCCCTGCCGCGGAACCGCGCCGCAGCGATCATCGATCGCTCGCCGATGGCCATGCTGGAGGTGGAGGGTAGCAACCACGTCGTTTGCTTCGTCAATGCGGCGTTTTGCCGGTTGGTGGGGAAAAGGCGGAACGAGCTTCAGGGAAAACCCTTCGCGGAAGTTGTCCCGCATGGCATCGGGTGCCTCCCGCAGCTGGATCGAATCTACCAGACGGGAAAAAGCGAAAGCCACGCCGAGCCCGATGGTTCCCAGGCCGACCCCATCTGGTGGAATTTCGCGATGTGGCCGACCTTGGATGCGCGGGACCGTCCCGTCCGGCTGCTGGTCCAGTTAACCCTGGTTTCCCCTCACCAGCAGAACGTGGTCGCGATGAACGAGGCCCTCTTGGTCGCTGGTCTGCATCAGCACGAATTGCGAGCGGAGGCGGAAAAAGCGAACACGCGTTTCCAGGAGGAGCTCGCGCGGGGCAAATTGAAGGAGGTCGACTTGCGGCGGGCGAATGAGGACTTGAAAATCGCGCGCTGCGCCGCCGAACAGGCCAACCGGGCCAAGGACGACTTCCTCGCGGCACTTTCCCACGAACTTCGCACCCCGCTGACGCCGGTCCTGCTGGTCGCCACGGCCTTGCGCGAAGACGTGCGCCTCCCCCCGGACGTGCGCGCACAGCTCGGCATGGTGGAGCGCAACATCGCGGTGGAAGCCCGGCTGATCGACGATCTTCTCGATGTCACCAGAATCGCCCATGGGAAATTGAATCTCTATCCGGAGCTCTGCGACGCCCATTCGCTGATCGGGCTCGCGATTGAAATCGTGGCGGAGAGTGCTCGTTTCAAGCACATCGCGATCGAGTGCGAATTCAACGCGCATCAAAGCGGGGTGGTGGTAGATTCCGCGCGTTTCCAGCAGGTCATCTGGAATCTGCTGCGCAATTCCGTCAAATTCACCCCGCCGGACGGCAAAATCAAGATCCGGACCAGCAATGCACCCGGAGCCGATGGTAAATCTGGGCTGACGATCGAGGTCGTAGATACCGGCGTCGGCCTCGCCGCTCACGACTTGGAGAAAATTTTTCAGCCTTTCGATCAGGGAAGTCTGGCCAGCGATCATCGGTCTGGGGGGGTCGGCCTCGGCTTGGCCATTGCGCGGGCCGTCGTGGATTTGCATGGGGGCCGCATTTCCGCCCAGAGCCCCGGCCCGAATTGTGGCGCGACCTTTAGGGTCGAACTCCCGGGCGCGGTCGAAAGGCCGCCGGGAATTATCGAGCGTCTGGCGCCTCCGGCGGTACGGCCGATCCTGCCGTTGCGCTTGCTGTTGGTCGACGACCACCCATCCACGCTGAACGTCTTGTCCCGGCTGCTCGAGCGCGACGGTCATCATGTTACCGTCGCCGCCACGCTGGCGGAGGCGCTCAAGCAGGCGAACCTGCAGCCCTTCGACCTGGTCATTTCGGACCTCGGCTTGCCCGATGGCACCGGCACAGAGCTGATGGAGCAACTACGTGCCGACCATGGACTCCGGGGAATCGCCCTCAGTGGCTATGGCATGGAAGCAGACATCGCGCGATCGCGCGAAGCGGGTTTTGCAGCTCATCTGGTCAAGCCAATCCTGATGAATGAATTGCGTCGGGTCATCGCCTCGCTGACACCTCCACCGGACCCAGGGAAGAATTCCGTCTCATGACAAAGTCCCTCAACCCACCGGCGATCAGCACCGCCGCCATCAACGAGGCTTTGCTGATCTCCGGGCTCCACCAGCACGAATTGACAGCCGAAGCGGACAAATCGAATTCACGCCTGGCGAAGGAAATCGCCGTGCGCCGCCACGCAGAGACCGCGTTGGAAGTGGCGAATGCGCAGCTCGCCCACCAGGCGGCCAAACTGGAACTCCTCGTGGCCGAGCGCACCGAGAAACTCCGCGAGACCGTCAGCGAACTCGAGGGCTTCTCCTACAGCGTCGCCCACGACCTGCGCGCACCGCTGCGGGGCATGCAGGGTTTCGCCCACCTCCTCCTCCTCGAACATGCCGCAGAGCTGGGCCCGGTCGCGAAGGGATATCTTGAACGGATCTCCAGCTCGGCCACCCGCATGGATCTCCTTATCCAGGATGTGCTCAATTACACCCGGATTTCCCGCACCGACGCACCCTTGGTGCGCGTGGACCTTGATCGCTTGGTCCGGGACATCATTGCGACCTATCCCGGTTGGCAGGCGCCGCAGGTGGCGATCAAGATTGAGGGCACCCTGCCTCCGGTGCTCGGTCACGAGGGCCTGCTCAGCCAATCCGTGTCCAACCTCCTGAGCAACGCGGTCAAGTTTGTGGCCGCCGGCGTTATACCGAACGTCCTCATTTGGGCCGAGGAAGTCCCCGGCTCGTCGTCGCAGATTCCCTGGCCAGCGGCGGGAGGAAAACCTCTGACCCGCTGGGTCGACCAAGTCGTCGTCCGCGTCTGGTTTGAAAACAATGGCATCGGGATCGACGCCAAGGATCGCGAGCGGGTGTTTCAGATGTTTGAGCGTCTGAATCCGACCGACCTATTTGAAGGCACCGGTATCGGGCTCACCATTGCCCGCAGGGCGGTTGAACGGATGGGCGGTCGCATCGGCTTCGAGTCCGAGCCGAGGCAAGGGAGCCGGTTCTGGGTTGAACTCCATGAAGCGCCCCGCCTCCCCAGTGGAAGCCCGGGTTAAGATAACTTATAGCTGAAGACCGTCGGTCGATTTCGCTGTCCGTGACGCCATGATGACCACGCCGTGGCTTTTGGTGGAAGACGAAGACGCCAGTGTCTTCTTCTTTCAACACGTGGTGAAAAAACTCGGCATCACCAATGAGCTGTTTGTCGTTCGCGACGGCCGCGAAGCCATCGACTATGTGGAAGGGACCGGCCGTTTTACCGACCGTCTGGCTTTTCCGCTGCCCGGGCTGGTGATTTTGGATTTGCGGCTCCCGCGCGCCACCGGCTTCGAGGTGCTGGAGCGAATTCGCGCGCGGCCTGAGACGCGGAATCTTATCGTGATCATGCTGACGGCCTCCGGTAGCGGAGATGACATCGCCCAAGCGTATCGATTGGGAGCCAATGCCTACCTGATCAAGCCTCTCGCCCTGCACGACCTCGAGATTCTCGTGCGCTCCATCAAGGACTTCTGGCTCACGCAAAATCACGCGCCGGTTGCGGTGAATAAATGAGAGCAATGACCGTGGGCGAATGAACGCTTCTCGGGCGTCATAGCACCCAATACCCTTCGGTCTCAGCCCAGCCCGCCGCCTCATTTTTCCGCTGAGGGCGCTGGCCTTTCCTCCCGACATGATCGCAAAAAAGCGCGGCCGCCATGAGATGAGCGGGATTGGCGTGCGCCAGCTTCGGTTTTTTCAGGCTGCCGTGCCCTTGGCGCTCGGCGTGGAATCAGGCTGCGTGACTACGCCCTCGCCGCCGCCTGGAGGATACCGTCGTCCGGGCCCACCGGACACGCATGGGTCTCGGCTTGGGATTTCAGCCCCATCCCATCCTGATAGCCGATCCGCAGCAGCGGATTCGCGAGCGCGTTGTAGCACATGATCACGGAACGGCGGTGCTTGTCGGAGAGGTTGGGGCCCGAGCAGTGCAGGAGGTTGCTGTGGAAAAACAACACCGAGCCGGGCTTCATCTCGCAGTATACGCGTTCAAACAAGGGCTCGAGCGCCTTGATGCGATCCGGGTCAATGCCCGTCTGGCCGCCGAACGGGCCGTGCGTTACGCGGCCGAGCCGGTGCGAGCCCTTGAGAACCTCGAGGCAGCCGTTTTCCCGCGTAGCAGGATCGAGCGCCGTGGACGCACTGATCAGCCGCGGAAAGGCAAAGCCCTGATTGTACCAGTACCCATAGTCCTGGTGCCATTCCCAGGCGCCGCCCTGGCGCGCCTCCTTGAGGATCACCTTGCCGTGGAAAAACGCGATTTCCTCGCCCAGCAAGATCCGGACATTGTTCACAAGGCGCGGGTTGGTGGAGAGCGCCGACCAGATGTCCGTGCCCGTGTCGAACCAGATGGCGAGCTTGGCCGCCTTGCCCGCCGCATCCTTCGGCGCGACGGTCGTCTTCGCCACGCGATCACCGTGCTCCACCGCATGAAGCAACGCGGCGATTTCGTCGGGACGAAACACGTCCTCGATGATCAGGTAACCGTCGCGATGATATTGCTGGACGAGGGTGTCATCCAAAACGAAGGGCCGGGGTGTGGTGGTTTTCATGGGATAAAGGACGAAACAGCGAGAGAGAGGCGAGCTGCGGGTTTCAGGCCGTGAGGGTAGTTCCGGAGCGGGAGCTCAATGTCGCGGGAAACCGCGGGATTGGCAACCTCTCACGAACGGACGTACTCATGTCGGGCTTGGGGGCAACGAAATCGCAGCGCTTGATTCACCGAATGCGATCAGAGCCCGTCTTTCCTTTTGACCCCATCGTGCGGTCGCCGTCAATTCGGGGCACCCCATGATCCCAACCCCTGTTGGTTCAGCCTCGTCGTCGACCCTCGACTACAGCCTCACCGGCGTGAGCGCTCAGCTCGCGATCGAAAAGGGCCTGGCTGAGGCGGACTGGTATCAAACCCCGGTGCCGCGCGACATCATGCGGAAGCTCCTCGAG
>JBDTJA010000009.1:0-2258 GCA_039936075.1 Opitutaceae bacterium
GTTGGAAACGTGAAATCCAATATCTCAAACCGCACACTCTCGTCATCGCCGGCTTCGAAGCCCGCTAAGAACTCTTCCGCCAAAAACACCGCCGCCATCTCGCACAAGGAAAACGGGGTGCACCATAAATCCAACGGCACGGGAAATGGCCACGCGCCGAAGTGGACGAAATTTCATGCGGAAATGGCCGGGGAGTTCCCTTCGCCCTTCCGGGGCGGCAAGGATATGCTCGCCGTCCAGCTCGAGAAATTTGTGAAGCGGATCGATCAGCTTCGGCCGGAAAAGGGTGGACCGGCCTATCTGGGTGACAAGCCGGCGCTTTCCTACACCTACCCGGACGTCAAAAATATCGAGATCAAACAGGAACGCGGTGATCTCGACGCGGTGATCGACGACGTCGTCGAGCTTTATCAAGGCGCGCCGAACTTCGGCAGCCCGCTCACGATGTTCAACGTCGCGCCCCAGGCCAACACCGCCGCCATCATCGCGTCCATGCTCTCGCAAGTGTTTCCCGCCAATATCATCGAGGGAGAGACCGGCTGGAATGTGGCGCGCGCCGAACTCGAGTCCGCGGGCATGCTAGCCAACCTTTTCGGCTGGAAGCCACTCGAGGCGGGCGCCCTTTACACTTACGGTGGCGCGGGCTGCTTCACCTACGGAGTCAAGTACGGCCTGACCCGGGTTCTCCCGAATGTTCGCCAGAAGGGAGTGCGCACTGACGCCAAGATCATCTGCTCCCAACAGGCGCACTATGTCCAGCAGACGGCCACGGATTGGCTGGGCCTGGGCATGGATAACATCGTCCATGTGCGCACCGACATGGCCACGAACCAGATGGATATCGCCCATCTCGAGGAGATCCTGAAAGATTTCACCGCAAAGAAAATTCCCGTGGCCACGGTCATTTGCACCATGGGGACGACCGATGCCAATGCGTTCGATCCGATTGGCGAGGTCCGCAAACTCCTCGATCGGTATCCGAATCCGACCGGGTTCGGCAAAGCGATCCTCTACGCGGATTCCGTCTGCGGCTGGTCGTGGATTTATTTCAAGGACTATGATTTCAAGACGAATCCCCTTGGGTTTTCGGACCGGATCCTGCCGATTCTGAAGGCGAACGGTCAGGCACTCAAGGAGCTCGTGCATGCCGACGCAGTGGGCGTCGATTTCCACAAGTTCGGGTGGGCGCCCTACATCAGCAGCTGCTTCATGTACAAGAATGCGGCGGAATTCGAGTCGATCCACCGTCGCGGCGGCTCGGCCTACCTGCAGGCCCGCACGGACTACAATCCCATGTTCTACTCGCTCGAGGTGTCGCGCACCCCGTCCGGTTCGCTCGCCGGTTGGGCGACCCTCAAATATTTCGGCAAGGAGGGCATGCAGTCGATTCTCGGCGGCATTCTGGAGTCAAAGTATTATCTTTACGACCTCCTGGAGGCGCAGTCCGACATGGTTTGCACCAATCATGAGGATTCAGGGATTATTACGCTCTTTCGCGTGTATCCCAAAGGCACTGATGCCAAGGCCCAATATGAGAAGGAACTGACTGACTCCGACTCGCGCGCCGAGTTGGTGAAGCATAACAAGCTGACCGAGGCCGTGGGGAATAAGCTGTATGACTGGTACCGGACCGGCACGAAGCTCCGCGGAAAGTACACGCCGTACATGAGTTTTAGCACCGGGTTCCGCAACACGGACTACAACCGGGATGGCACCGATCCCGAGGCCGTCGTTTACGCCCTCAAGTCGTTTCCGATGAATTTCTCGGTGACACCGGAAATCATGCGCTGGGTGTTGGAATGTGTTGAGGCCGCACGGGACGAGGTCCTTCGCTCTCCGGCTGCATCCACGCCAAAATCAACACCCGCACCGGCACCCGCTCGCGCCGCCCGTCCGGCTCTCACTCTGGCGACCAGTGATCGGCGTTGATCCTTGAAGACCATCCCCATGCCAACATCCACTTCGCCAGCCTCCACGTCAAAAGAGGCAAAGACCGCCGCAGCCGGGCCCGCCGCCGGCGGTAAGCCAGGCACCGCCAAGAAAGTTGCCATCATCGGGATGTGGGCCTTTGCGGTGATGAATATCACCACCGTGGTCAGCCTGCGCGGGATGCCGTCGCAGGCCGAGTACGGGCTGACCTCGATCTTCTATTTCATCTTTGCCGCGCTCGTCTTTCTCGTCCCGATGTCCTTGGTCGCGGCCGAACTGGCGAGCACCTTCCCCAAGCAGGGCGGGGTTTTCCGCTGGATCGGTGAGGC
>JBDTJA010000010.1:0-5967 GCA_039936075.1 Opitutaceae bacterium
GGGAGATCGCGGCGCCGATCCTGGCGGGTCTGCGGAAACTGCCGCAAGTGAAGCTCGCGGAATCGGCCGGTAGTTTGCGGCGCGGCATGGAAACAGTGGGCGACCTCGATTTTATCGTGGCGGCGGACGACGTGGCGCCGGTTTTTGCTTGGTTCACGAAGCTTCCGGCCGTGAAGGAAATCACCGCGCTCGGCGAGACCAAGGCTAGCGTGCGATTCGAGAGCGGGCTCCAGGCGGATCTGCGAATCGTGCCAGAGGATCAATTTGTGTTTGCGCTGCACCATTTCACCGGCTCGAAGGACCACAATGTGCAGATGCGCGGGCGGGCGCAGACGCGCGGACTGAGTTTGAGCGAGTGGGGTCTGGTGCCGGCTCCCACCACCGCCGAACCGCCGGCGGGTCAGGACGCCGAAAAAAAGCTGACGGTGAAACAGGTGATGGCCGCCGAGCGGACCACGAAAAAAAAGCCAGGGAAGGATGCCATCAAGGACGAAGCGGACCTGTTCAAGGCGCTCGGGCTGCATTTCATTCCCCCCGAACTGCGCGAGGGGCTAGGCGAAATCGAGGCGGCGGAGGCGGGTGAACTGCCCCGACTGGTTGAACTCGGAGATTTGCGCGGGGTGTTTCACAACCACACCACGGCATCGGACGGTGGGAACACGCTGAGCGAAATGACGGCGGCGGCGGAAGCGCTGGGGTGGGATTATCTCGGTATCGCGGACCATTCGAAATCCAGCTTCCAGGCCAACGGATTGAGCGAGGCACGCCTGCTCAAGCAGATCGAGGAGATCCACGCGTTGAACGCCTCGAAAAAATTCAAAACACATGTGTTCACGGGCACGGAGTGCGATATCCTGCCGGACGGTCGCCTCGACTATGACGACGCGTTGCTCGCAAAACTCGATTGCATCGTCGTGTCGGTGCACAACGTCTTCACGCAAGACGAGGCGACGATGACGGCCCGCCTCATCCGCGCGATCGAGCACCCGCGCACGACAATGCTCGGCCACCTGAGCGGCCGGTTGCTGTTGCGTCGCGAAGGCTACCGGGTGGATGTGGCCAAGGTCATTGATGCCGCCATCGCGCATGGCGTGGTCATCGAGTTGAACGCGAGCCCCTGGCGGCTGGACCTGGACTGGCGTCACTGGCGGAAGGCGGCGGAGCGCGGGCTGGTATGCGCGATTAATCCCGATGCGCACGAGACCGTGGGGCTCGACCACGTCCGGGCGGGGATCAACTCGGCGCGCAAGGGCTGGCTGACGAAGGAAAACATCCTCAACACCCGGAGCCTCGCCGACGTCCGCCAGCGGTTGCGCCGGTAGGGCGAGGCGGGGGTATTGCTCTCCCGGTCGCGATCACGACGGAAATTCCTCGATAAGTCAGAGCCCTTCGGAGCAATTCGAACACCTCCGCCGTTTAACAACTAGCCCCAAATGAGGGCGAGCACGGGCTTGGTGACCGTGGGGAAGACGGCCAATCTGAGTCCGCGGGCTGGGACGACCAAGTGTCCGACGTCTGATGGCCAGCGTTGCGTGATCGAGGCGCGGCCGAATAATTCTGTACTCGCCGACCGCGAATGGCGGCTGACGAGGAGGCCGCAGATTACGCCGCAGCCGGTCGCATCAGTTCGCGAGCGCGACCACGACAGCATCGAAGTTGAGCAGAGAGAAAATCTTCGCGACCTCCTGCCCACGGGCAAAAGCCGCGATGCTTTGGTCGTGGTCGGTGAGGTCCTTGGGCACCTCGATCCGGATCCCGGTGTGCTGGTCAATGTCGCCCTTCGCCACCAGGGCGATCACGCGTTCCCGATTCACCACGGCGCCCGTCCGGTCGTGGGGCAGACCTTGGGCATCGAAGGTGACGACGTAGAATTTCGGCGCCGGCTTGACTGCGACCGCCGGTGAAGCGGGCCGGACCGACGGAGCCACCACGGAAACCTGCTTCGGCGCCGGCCCGGCGCAGGCGGCGAGCAATATGAAGGCGAGCAACGAAATAAACAGGCCAAGTCTTGATTTCATAAGAGGAGTAGAATCACTGCCCGTTCTGAGACAATGAGGTAAAAGATAAAGCGTGAGGTGGTCCCAATCGAAGCGATGCGTCTCTACACGCTTCGCTTCGCGGCGACGACGTGAGCCTGAATCTTTCCGGTGACGCAGCCCACACCAAACCGCTGCCGGATGGCGGCCTCAGCGAGGTTCGTCGCCTCGGCCAAAATCGACGCGTGGCGGACCTCGATTTTGTTACGGGAGGCCGAAAAGAGCTCAGGTTTTGGGATTTGGTGATTTGCGATCAGATCGGACGGGAGGAGTGATTGTGAGTTCAGACTGGCGTGATTTCGGAAGGGACGGACGGCCACTCAGAAAACACTTCATGCCTCAAAACCCCAAGCCCAAAACCTGAGCACTTCGCTTGGATCTTACCGGCGTCTCCCTCATCCGGCGCGGACCGAGCGATCGGTGGCGAGTGTGAAATTAGTGTAGGGCGGGGTCGCCGAACCCCGCCTTCCGCCATCTCGATCCATTTTACCACGGATAAACGAGCCACGGATCAATCCCCAGTCCGTTCAGAGGTTTCAGAAAGGGTCATGCTATTCCATGTTGCCACTGCGTGGCGTAATTCCTCAAACGTGGGAACGAGGAAGTCGCATGACCCCATTTCATGGCCCAGTTGCGCAGTCGGGGCATGGCGGAGAAGCGGACGCCGGCTGCAACTTTGTCAAGAGTCAAGGTACGTCCCCTTTTGTGGCTCCAAACCCACGAAGATCAGCACGCTCACGGTGAAAACCTGAGACGCAACCTACGCACGCGTTACTCCAGATTAGTGCCTGGTCCCTGTCCTCTGCCTCCCTCTCCGGTCGGAACTAAAAACCGCCGCCTCACCGCCGCGGACCAGCAGCTTATTTTTCCGCTTGCATGCACGCAGCTAGATCAACGTTTAAGCTGACCCACGGCCGCTCGGGGCCGTTGGGTCTGGCGTCTGGTTAGCCTTCATGCGGGCAAGCTCGCGGTGGTCAACGGTGCAGCACCTCTCGTGAAATGCGCTTCTTTGCTTGGTCTATTTTAGGCGCGAGCGTCATCACTTGGATTTTCACGAGCATGGTGGCAAACGCCTCGCCCTGACGCCGCAGAACCGCAGCGACCGCGGGTTTTTCCAGGTCATCGATTACGGCGGAAAGCTCTTCTTGCGTAAACACCCGGTGGATTTCGGCAAGATAGTCAACCCGCACCGCGTCGAAGCCCGCCTCTTCCAGCATGATTTCCTTAACCCGCTTCAGATTCGCCTCTTCGCTTGGCGACTTTGGCGGCGCCCCATTTTTCTCCGCAAGCATCCGGGCCGTGTCAAAACCGGCAACGAGCATCCCGTTATGCTGTTCTCGAATGCCGATGACATCCAGGTAGCGCTCGAATACGTCTGCGGCCGAGACGCGCGTGGCAAGAGAGGTGGCAATGCACAGAAGCAGCAGTCGTGGTAGTTTCATAGATTATCTTCGGCTAACAGTGTTATTCGGCTGCAGAGGTTGCAGCAATATTACGGTGCGGAGTTTTGTCCGGACGTGGAAATCGATACCACAAGGCATTGTGAAGCAATGGCCTAACATTCTGAATGTGGCTTTCTGCGGTGGGTGCAGCGCCCGACGAAAGCTGCAGAGATGAGATGAGTGCAGACCAAGCAGCGGTATCGTTTTCCGCGTGGAAGGAGGCGCTGGTGGCGGCAGGGCTGGCGCCTGCTGAGCAGGCCCGATATCGTCGGGAGATCCTAGAGTTTTTGCACCATTGCAAGGTCCGGCGGGCGGCGGCGACGGTCATGCTGGCCAAGGAGTATCTGCTCGAGCGGGAGAGGCAAGGCGCAACGGTGGCGCGGCCTGCGCTGCGGTGGTTCTTCATGGCCGCCCGCGGACGTGGGGCGGTCTGTCCTGCGGAAAACGCAGAGCGGGTGCAGCAAGTCTGCGCCCCTGCGACGGTTGGAGGCGGCCCAGCGACCGGCGTCGCGGTCCGGACGGGCGAGCCGCCTCTGGCGCGGAGCGACCCGGGCGGAGCGGATTGGGAAAGGGATTTGGTGGCAGCGGCGCGGACCGCAGGATTTTTGTGGCGGACCGAGGAGACTTACCGGGGGTGGGCGGCGAGGTTTGTCCGGTTCCTGGCCCCGCGTTCGCCCTATTCGGCGGAGGCGGGAGAGGTTGCAGCGTTCCTGACCCGGCTGGCGGTGGATTTGCGGGCGAGTCCGGCCACGCAGCGGCAGGCACTCAACGCCCTGGTGTTTTTCCTGCAGGAAGGGCTCCACCGGCAATTGGGGACGATCGACTTTCAGCGTGCGCAGCCCCGGCGACGGATGCCCACGGTGCTGTCCCCGCAGGAATGCCGGGCGTTGTTTGCGGCGATGGAAGGAACCCCGCGAATGATGGCAGAGCTGGCCTATGGTGCGGGACTGCGACTGATGGAGCTGCTGCGGTTGCGGGTGCATCACGTGGATCTGGCGCGCAACTGCGTCGTGGTCCATGCCGGCAAAGGGGATAAGGACCGCGTAGAGCCTGACGGCCACGCGGCTTCATAGGGGTTGATATGTTTTATGTTTACGTATTGCAGTCGGGATTCGACGAAGGGCTGTACATCGGTTTTTCCACGAACCTGCGTCATAAGCTGGCGATGCATCAGGCCGGAGAATCTTTGGCGACGGCGCATCGAAGACCTTGGCGATTGATCTACTACGAAGCCTATTGCCTGCGGCTAGATGCGGAGGGCCGGGAGCGTTTCCTAAAGAGCGGGGCTGGTAGACGTTATTTGGCAAAACAGTGTGCAAATTGGTTCAAACTTCATCCGCAGCGAACCGCGTGAGGCGAAGCCTTCTACGCGGCATTCGTTTGCGACGCATCTGCTGGAGGGCGGGGCGGATATCCGCACGGTGCAGGAGTTGCTGGGACATGAGAGCGTGGAGACGACGCAGATTTACACGCATGTCATGCAGAAGCCGGGGTTGGGGGTGCGGAGTCCGCTGGATCGGGGGTGACGGGGGGGGCGGGACGGGCCGCCCAGATCGGAGATCGCAGATCGGGGATCGGAATTTGCCGGATATCGGGCGTAAAGCCCGACCCACGATAGGAATGCGGGATTCGGCGATTGGTGAGTCGCGATGCGCGGTGGCGGGCGGCGTGAAATGGGCGCAGCAAGACTGCGCCCCTACGTGAGGAGGACCCGAGCCAACGCATTAGGGGCAATGCATTCCACCGTGGGGAAGGCCGGGCAGCGACCCCGCGCTGGATCGGGCGCCGTAATTTGGTGATCGCAGTTCGGAGATCGGGAGTCGGGGATTGCCGGATATCGGGCGTAAAGCCCGACCTACGATAGGAAGGCGGGATTCGGCGATCCCGCCCTACATCGATCAGGGGAAGAGGCCGCGGGCGGCTTTGGCTTCGGCGACGCGGCCGATGCCGAGGGTGAGGGCGGCGAGGCGGCGGCTGAATTTGAACTTCCGCTTCTGGGCGTCCACTGACTCCTTCGCGCGGTCGAGCATGACGTAGAGTTTCGAGAGCACCTCGTCGCGGCTCCAATAGAAGCTCGAGAGATTCTGCAGCCATTCGAAATACGACACGATCACGCCGCCGGAATTGCAGAGCACGTCGGGGATCAGCTCGATGTCGCCGCGGTCCTCGATGATCTTGTCGGCCGCATTGGTCGTCGGGCCGTTGGCGGCTTCGGCGAGCAGGCGGCATTTTAATTTGGGCGCGTTCTTCTCGGTGATCACGCGCTCGAGGGCGGCGGGCACGAGAACGGTGCACTTGAGCTCGAGGAGTTTGTCGTTGGCGATGGGCTCACCGCCGTCGAAGCCCTTGATCACTTTCGCGTAGGCGAGGTAGGCGAGGGCTTTTTTGATGTTGATGCCCTTGGCGTTGAAGATGCCGCCGGTGTAGTCGGAGATGGCGATGATCTTCGCGCCGTAGGCTTCGAGGGCGAGGGCGGTTTCGCTGCCGAC
>JBDTJA010000011.1:0-3663 GCA_039936075.1 Opitutaceae bacterium
ATGCCGTGCGCGGAGCGCACGGCCCACCCGGTGACCGAGCAGGGAAATTCCGCGTGGACAAGTGCGGGTAAGGGTGCCACATCTACCCCCTCGGAGGGGGTATCCCCGCCATGCCCATGACTGACTATCTCCAAAAAATCCTGACCGCCCGCGTCTATGACGTCGCGCGGGAAACGCCGCTGGAAAAGGCGGCTCATCTGTCCGCGCGCCTCAACAACACGCTGCTGCTGAAGCGGGAGGACATCCAGAGCGTCCATTCCTTCAAGCTGCGGGGCGCTTACAACAAGATGGCGCAGCTGCCGCCGGCGGTGCTCAAGCGTGGGGTGATTTGCGTCTCGGCAGGCAACCACGCCCAGGGCGTGGCGCTGTCCGCCAAGCGGCTGGGCTGCCATGCGATCATCGTGATGCCGGTGACCACGCCGACGGGGAAGATAATGGCGGTGAAAGCCCGCGGGGGTGAGGTCGTGCTGTTCGGCGACAACTTTGACGAGGCGTACGTGCACGCCCGGATGGTCGGAAAGAAGAAAGGGCTGACGTTTGTGCACCCGTTTGACGATCCGGATGTGATTGCGGGCCAAGGCACAATCGGTCGGGAAATCCTGCAGCAGCACCAAGGGCCGTTGCATGCGATCTTCGTGGCGGTCGGCGGTGGCGGCCTGGCCGCCGGCATTGCGGCCTATGTGAAAGCGTTGAATCCCAAGATCCGGGTGATCGGCGTCGAGCCGTTTGATTCGGATGCGATGTATCAGTCGCTCAAGGCGGGCCGGCTGGTCCGGTTGGAACGCGCCGGGTTGTTTGCCGACGGCGTGGCCGTCCGGCAGGTAGGCAAGGAGACGTTCCGGCTCTGCCGTGCGCATCTGGACGAAGTCATCCGCGTGAGCACCGACGACATTTGCGCGGCGATCAAGGATGTGTACGAGGACACTCATGCGGTGCTGGAGGCGGCGGGCGCGCTGAGCGTCGCGGGCGCCAAGGCCTACGTCGAGCGGCACCGGCTCAAGGGGGCGACGCTCGTCGCGGTGGCGAGCGGGGCGAACATGAATTTTGACCGGCTGCGGTTCGTGGCCGAGCGCGCGGAGGTGGGCGAGCATCGCGAGGCTTTGTTCGCCGTGACGATCCCGGAGGAGCGCGGCAGCCTGAGGAAATTTTGCATGCTGGTGGGGCAGCGCAACGTGACGGAATTCAACTATCGCATCGCGGACGAGAAGTTGGCGCACATTTTCGTGGGCATGCAGACGGCCGGGCGCAACGAGAGCGGGCGGATTGCCCGGCATTTCAGCCGGCAGGGTTTCAAGACGCTCGATCTGACCGGCGACGAGATGGCGAAGCTCCACGTGCGACACATGGTCGGCGGGCGTTCGGCGCTGGCGAAAAACGAGCTGCTCCTGCGGTTCGAATTTCCCGAGCGGACAGGAGCGCTGATGAATTTCCTGAACTCCGTGTCGCTCAACTGGAACATCAGCTTGTTCCACTATCGCAATCACGGCGCCGACTACGGCCGGGTTCTGGTGGGCCTGCAGGTGCCACCGACGGAGATGAAGGCGTTCCGGAAGTTCCTGCAGACCCTCGGCTATCGCTATTGGGAGGAAACCGCGAACGCGGCGTACAAGCTGTTTTTGAAGTGACGGGGCTTTCGCGGCGGTGGCGCTTGAGCGTCGCGGGCGAGGTGAGTGTCGGCGGGGCTGGTGTGATGGGGCCTATGGGGCCTATGGGGCCTATGGGGCCTATGGATTGGCGCTATTAAAAATACCGCCGGACTGGAAGCTCCTTACTTAGTCGAAGGCCTGCTGACTGTTAGTCTTCAGATAGTCCGCGATGGCGGCGGCGAACGGGGCACCGAACTCGGCGCGTTTCTTTTCGCCGATGCCGGGAATGCCTTCCATCGCACTGGGACTCGCCGGATAAAACCTGGCCATGGCCCGGAGGGTGGTGTCGCCAAAGACGATGTAGGCGGGAACCTTGCGCTCGTCGGCGAGTTGCTTGCGCAGCGTGCGGAGGCGCTCGAACAGGATTTCGTCGCAGGCAATGTCGCCCTCGCGCCGCGGGACGCGCCTCGCCTTGGGCAAATCCATCGGACGCGTGAGCGTGACGGATGTGCGGGCGCGGAGAAGGGCCATGCCTTCGTCGGTGAGTTGGAGGGTGGCGTATTCGCCCTCGGCGACCGTGACGAAGCCGAGGCGCATGAGTTCGCGGCCGACCGCTGACCATTGGGGGCGGGAGAATTCCTTGCCGATGCCGTAGGTCGTGAGCCGGTCGTGGCCCCAGCGGCGGATTTTTTCGGTGGCGGCGCCGGTCAGCACCTCGATGAGGTGATTCATCCCGACGCCGAAGCGGCTGTTTTGCGCGACGCGGTAGACGCAGGATAAAAATTTCTGCGCCGCGAGGGTGCCGTCGTAGGTATCTCGCGGCTCGAGGCAATTGTCGCAGGCGCCGCAGTTATCGAGGGGGAAGGTCTCTCCGAAATAAGCGAGCAGCTCGGCGCGGCGGCAGCCGGAGCTTTCGGCGTAATGCACGATCTGGCGGAGCTGGGCGCGGGCGACCTGCTGCTCCTGCTCGTTGGTGATCTCGTCGAGGAAATGGGTCTGCTTGGCGATATCACCGGCGCTGAAGAGCAGCAGGCAATCGCCGGGCAGGCCGTCGCGCCCCGCGCGGCCGGTTTCCTGGTAGTAGCCTTCGATGTTTTTCGGCAGGTCGTGATGGATGATCCAGCGAACGTTGGGTTTGTTAATACCCATACCGAACGCGATGGTCGCACAAATGATGCGGGTGTCGTCGCGCAGGAAGGCCTCCTGGTTGGTCGCGCGTTCATCGCCCGGGAGGCCCGCGTGGTAGGCCCGGGCGGAGAACCCACGGCCGGAGAGGGCCTCGGCCACGCGCTCGGTGGCGGCGCGGCTGGCGCAGTAGATGATGCCGCTCTCGGTTTCCCGCGGGCGGACGAAGTCGATGATCTGCTTCAACGGCTGGTCCTTGGGGATGACGCGATAAGTGAGATTCGGGCGGTTGAAACTCGCGACGAAGGTGGCGGGGTTGCGCAGCTGGAGATGATTGACGATGTCCTCGCGCACGCGGCCGGTGGCGGTGGCCGTGAGGGCCATGAGTGGGACATTCGGCAGGGCCTTGCGGAGTCTGACGAGCTGGCGGTATTCGGGGCGGAAGTCGTGGCCCCATTCTGAAACGCAGTGAGCCTCGTCGATCGCGAGGCAAGTGACGTTCCACGCTTTGAGGTTTTCGACCCAGCCCTCCAGCATCAGGCGTTCGGGCGCGGCGTAGAGCAGCTTGTATTCGCCGCGATGCAGTCCGCGGAGACGCGAGCGGGACTCGTCGGCGCTGAGGGTCGAGTTCAGAAACGTGGCGGCGACGCCGCTGGCCTGAAGGGCGTCCACTTGATCCTTCATTAACGCGATGAGTGGCGAAACCACGACGGTGAGGCCGGGACGGGCGAGCGCAGGGAGCTGAAAGCAAAGGGATTTGCCGCCGCCGGTGGGCAGCAGGGCGAAAACGTCCTGGCCGGCGAGGGTGGCATCGATGATTTCGCGCTGGAGCGGACGGAACGTACTGTAGCCGAAGGTCCGCTTGAGAGTGAGGAGAAGATCGTCCACGAAAGCGCAGTGTGCGGGGCCGCGTTCCGGACCGGCAAGCTCGCAGCGTGAAAAAACCGCTACG
>JBDTJA010000012.1:0-17365 GCA_039936075.1 Opitutaceae bacterium
TCGCGCTGCCAGAGCTGATCGAACACGGCGACATGGACTTTGTCCTCGGCCAATACCGCACCTGCTGGGGCTGGTCGCTGCAGGATGATCGCACCACCTGGCTCGAGGTCTTCGACACCCGCTGGAGCCACTGTCACCAATGGGCCGGCTGCCCGACCTGGCAGCTCTCGCGCTACCTGCTCGGCGTCCTTCCCCGCTTCGATCTAGGTCGGATGAACTTCGCCGTGTCGCTCGCCACCGGCTCACTTCCGAGCGCCTCCGGCAGTGTGCCCATCGCCGGTACCGACCACGTCCTCAGGGTTTCATGGAAGAAAGATACCGCCGAGCTGCACTACACGCTCGAATCACCCGTGCCACTCACGCTGCACCTCGACGCCCGCCTCACCGGCGGCAAGTCACAAGCCTTGAAAGTCGACCGCGCATTCACAGCGACTTGGCCACTTGGGGCGTGCATCTGAAGTGAATCCGCCCGAGTTACCCACTCCTTCATGAATCCCATACCAACGCGGGTAATAATCGCCAAACAGGGTCGGATCGTCTTCTCGATCTGCGGTATTCCGTTTATCCTGCTTGGCGCCAGCGAGGTTTATTCCGCGCATACCAACCATGATTTAAGGTGGGCTCTTTTCATGGTGATCGTCGCGACACTTTTTACACTTTCCGGCTGGATGATGAAAATCACGGTGAATGAGACCGGGATTTCGCACACGTATTACTTCCGCAAGCATTCGATGCGCTGGGACGAACTGGGCCACTCGGTTGTATATGGCCTACTGGAAGCCGACTATCCCATCGGCATAAAATTGTATCACAAGGGTGAGCAGACCACCCACGTAAAAATCCGACTGAAGAACTACCCCAAACCTGACGTGCAATGGATGATCCGGGAACTACCCTTCAAGATCACCGCTCACAAAACGTATCAGATTATGGGACCAAATGGCTCTGGGGACGACATGCCCGACTAATGGATCGCCGTGAGGAAGTGCCAATTCACCGCGCCAGCTTCCGGTATTTAACTCCGGTGGTGCCGGCGAACTCGGCTTACCCCACGCTGCCCGTCGGGCTCAGCAGTTGCCGGCGGATCTCCAAGGCCTTGCCTAAGGAACGCACCCCCGACCGCGGCTCCGGCAGGACGAACGTGATGGCGATTTCCTCCAGCTCGGCCAATACCAGCACGCAAACCGCCATGCGGAACGGCCAGTGCGGACCGTGGGCAAACAGCACGACCACCGCCGCGCCCAGTAGATAAGCGGATACCCGCGCCCCGAAGGAATGATAACTCGTGAGCTGCCGGAATTTCATGAATCCCACCACAACCGGCAGTGCGTAGCTCGTCACCGCGGCAATGAATGCCACCTTCTCGCTCGTGACCAGATCCGGTCGCAACCACGCGGTCGCGACGGGCACGGCCGCGTAAGTCAGCAAGTCGGCCCAACTGTCGAGCCGCGAACCAAGTTCCGAGGCGAGCCCAAACCGCCGGGCGATCTGGCCATCGATGATGTCCGAGAGCAGCGACACAATGAGGCACGCCAGAAAAAGCTGCTCCTTACCCAGCCAAGCCAGGAGCAGCAAAACGGGCGCGAGCAGGATGCGGCAGCCAGTAATGACGTTGGCGATGTTGCGTGGCACAGGTTCTCGCTTACCCAATCCGGTTCTTCAGCCCCAGACAAAACATGACCAAGGCAACCAGTGGATGAATCAGCAGCGTCACGCCAAACAGGCAGGCCACCACCGCCCCCGAGGGATGCCAGACGGGATAGAGAAAGAGCAACACCCCGGCCACGCTGTCCACTTGATCAATGATCCAGAAAAACAATCGCGCCGCGCCCGCCGCCGCCGCGCCCGCCGCAATGCCCAGCTGGCGCTTGATGAAGCTGTTCGGCAGTTCACCGGCCACATAGCCAGCTCCCGCCAAGGCACCCCAAAGCAGCGGATGCGCCTGTTGGAACGGAGCCGATAGGCCCGCCGGCCAGTGACACCAGGCGGCCAGACCTTCGAAGATCGCGACCCAGCCGGCCGTCGCGACAATCATCACCACCAATCCACGGAAAGTCTTGTTTTCCCCGAACAGGCGCTGGCCGCGAAAAACCACCCCGCAGTCGAGCGGCCGGGCCGCGAGCGCCCGGAACAGGCCCAGCTTGATCACGGCCACTTGCGTGAGCCCCGCCAAGGCAACGGGTCCGACAATCCAGAGTGCAGTGGCAAGTGGGGAGGACACGGGATGAGGTCGGCGCGAAAAATTCCGAGGTCAGTTTGCCGTCAGTGCCTCATCAGGAGCACCACCACCACCGGCAGAACGAAATTATCGAGCCCGAACGGCAACACCGCCTCCGCCAGCGCGGCCGCCGCCCCGTTGAGCATCGCGCGTCCGAGGACGGCCGGCCCGGCGGCCGGATCCAGCTCCGCGAACGCGACCGCGATGCAGGCGGAGGAGGCCAGCCAGACCGCTGCCGATCCTTCCAAGGTCTTGGCATGGCCAAAAATCACATAGCGCCTCCGACCCCAGCGCGTGCCCACCAAGGCCCCGGCCGTGTCACCGATGGCGAGCACTCCGGTCGCACCGCAGAACGCGGCGGCCTGACCGCGGGCCAGCGTAAAGGCGAGAGCTACGCCGAGCGGGAAAAACATCTCGCCCAGCGAGACCCGGTCAACCCCGCCCAGCACCTGGCCGAAGCGTTGCGTCAGCGACGGAACCCACCGCACCGCGGCTAAAATCGCGATGCCTATCAAGGCCAGGGCCCAGACCGGGCGGGGATGCGGAAAAATCCAGGGAAAAGTCAGCGCAATCCCGCCCATGCCCACATGCACCACCTTGCGGCCGGTTTCCGTGCCCAGCCACCGGCGAGCCTGCAGCCAGCGCACGCCCAGCATAAACCCGCCCAGGGCCATGATCACCACCGCCAGGGCGACCGGCACGGTCATCGGGACTTTGCCCCGGGCTTGGCCGCGCCGCGGCCGCGCGCAAGCCGCGCGTGGGCCTGCGCGAATTGATGGGCGGTCAACGCGGCCGAGATGGAAAGCTCACCCGCCAATACGAGTGCGGCGCAGACCTCGGCAAAGGCGCGCGCTTTGCCCGCGCCCGCGAGCCCGACAATGTCCAGGCAAGCTTTCTGGCTGGGCATACCCGTGCCGCCGCCCACCGTGCCGACTATGAGATTGGGCAGCGTGACGCAGGCATAGAGCGCCCCGGCGTTACTGGCATCAACTTCCAGCCGGGTAATCCCCACCGCCGCCTCGGAAACACACGCCGCATCCTGGCCACAGGCGATAAAGAGCGCGGCCAGGCCGTTGGCATAGTGCCCTTGGACACCGATGGTTCCGCTGAGGATGCCGCCCATGGCGGACATGGTCCAATATTCGACCATTCGCTCCGGCGTGGTGTGCAGCCGGCGGTCGACCAACGACCGGGGAATCCGGACCTCAGCCACGACCTTGCGTCCGCGCACGGAGTGGAAGGACTGGGTGCTGGCTTTTTTATCGCCCGAGAAATTTCCCTCCACAAATCCGTAGGCCGGCTTGATCGGGCAGGCGGCTGCCAGCAGGTTGCAGATCGCCTGGGTCGCAATCGTCACCATGTTCTGGCCGGACGCGTCCTCGGTCGTGAATTCACAGAGCAGATACACGTGATTTCCCTCCACGTTGAAACGCAGATCCTGCAGGCGGCCATGCCGGGTGGTCGCCTCCGCCGCCTGGCGGATCTCGGTGTCATGCCCGATGCACCACTGAACAAAGCGCCCCGCCTCGAGCAGCGTTTTGAAAGCAAAGGCCGGGGCACGGCTGACGCCCTCGTTGAGGGTCAACACTGATGCACCGCCTGCCTCGGTGATCACATTGGCGCCCCGGTCATAACTGGCGACCAGCGCCGCCTCGGTGGTGGCGAGCGGCAGGTAATAGTCCCCCTGGGCCGCCAGGCCATTGACCCGCAGCGGGCCCACCAGCCCGACCGGAACCTTCACGGTGCCGATGAAGTTCTCGATGTTCCGCGCGTAGTCCGTGTTCGCGGCGATCGAGCGCTCATCGGCGACCTCGGCGCGCCCAGGCACGGAGCGCGCGAGCGCGGCCCAACGGCGCTCAATCACCGCCGGATCGGTCCGGGTGGCGCCGGGCACCCGTGGCGGCGCCGGATGAAACTTAGGCGCCAGTCGACGCTCGATCTCCTCGGGAGAAAATTCGGCGGCAATCCGGTCGACCTGCCGCTGCGTGTCCTTCTTGGAAGCCGCCATGAGCCCAGAACAATGATGCCCCTTCCCGGTGACGAGCCGAAACCCGGGGTAGTACGCCTGGAAAAAGCCTCCAGCAAATTAACCCAAGACGACGGACTAATTAATCCACGAAGATTATCAAACAAAGAAGGTCTAACCTTCGAGCCTGATTCCGAATCTTTGTGTCCTTCGTGCGCTTCGTGGTGAAAAATTGGGTTATTACCGCGCCAGCTTGCGGTATTTGATCCGGTGGGGCTGGTCGGCTTCCTTGCCTTTGCGCCGACGGAAATCCTCGAGGTAACTGGAGTAATTGCCGTTGAACCAGTTCACGGTGCTGTCGCCTTCGAAGGCGAGGATGTGGGTCGCTACGCGGTCGAGGAACCAGCGGTCGTGCGACACGACCACAGCGCAGCCGGCGAAATTCTCGAGACCTTCCTCGAGCGCACGGATCGAGTTCACATCGAGATCGTTCGTCGGCTCGTCGAGCAGGATCAGGTTCGCGCCGCTCTTGAGCAGGCGGGCCAGATGCACGCGGTTGCGTTCACCGCCCGAGAGCACGCCAACCTTTTTGCTTTGGTCGACACCGGTGAAACCAAACTGCGCGCAATAGGCGCGGCTGTTAATTTCGCGGCCGGCGAGACGCATGATCTCCTCCCCGCCACTGATCGCCTGCCAAATGGTCTCGTTGTCGGGCAACGTATCACGCGACTGATCCACGTGCGCGATCTTCACCGTATCACCCACGCGCAGGACGCCGGCGGTAGGCTTCTCCGCATCCACGATCAACCGAAAGAGTGTCGTCTTGCCCGCGCCGTTCGGGCCGATCACCCCGACGATGCCGCCGGGCGGCAGCGAGAAATTCACTTTCTCGAACAACACGTTGTCACCGTAGCTCATCGCGAGGTCCTTCGCTTCGACCACCAGCGCGCCGAGCCGCGGGCCGGGTGGAATGAGGAGTTCGAACTCCTTCTCCCGCTCAGCCACATTCTGCTTGAGCATGTTCTCGTAGGCGCTGATGCGCGCTTGGGATTTCGCCACGCGGGCTTTAGCCGACTGCCGAATCCACGCGAGCTCACGCGCCATGGCTTTCTGCCTCCGATCTTCGGTGCGTTGCTCCACGCCGTGCCGCGCCTGTTTCTGCTCGAGCCACGACGAATAGTTGCCCTTCCACGGAGTGCCATGGCCATGCGCCAGCTCGAGGATCCACTGCGCCACGTTATCCAGAAAATACCGGTCGTGCGTCACAGCGATGACAGTGCCGTCGTACCGCGCCAGATGCTGCTCAAGCCACTGCACGCTCTCGGCGTCGAGATGGTTGGTCGGCTCGTCGAGCAGCAGGATCGATGGTTTCTGCAGAAGCAGGCGCGCGAGCGCCACGCGCCGGCGTTCGCCACCCGACAGTTTCTCGACGGGTTGATCGCCGGGTGGGCAGCGCAGGGCGTCCATCGCCATTTCCACCTGCGGGCCGACATCCCAGGCACCGAGCGCATCGATCTTCTCCTGCAATTCGCCCTGCTTCGTCGCGATCTTGTCTTTCTCGGCATCCGTCGCGGCCGCGCTGAGTTCGTCCCAAGTCGCGTCGTAGGCGCTGGTGAGGTCGGTGAGGTGCTTCACGCCTTCCTCGACGCAGGCGCGCACGGTTGAGCCGGGGGTGAGATGCGGCTCCTGTTCGAGAAACCCGATCGGATAACCGGGCTCAAAATGCACGCGGCCGTCGATGTCGGTATCGCGGCCGGCGAGAATGCGCAGGAGCGAGGATTTGCCGGAGCCGTTGAGGCCGAGCACGCCGATCTTTGCGCCGTAGTAAAACGACAGCGAGATGTCGCGGAGGATTTCCTTGCGCTCGATTTTCTTCGAGACGCCTAGCATCGAGAAAATGATCTTCGGCTCGTCGGTTTTGGCCATCGGTCCACTCAAGCGCACCGGTGACGCGCCGCAAGCTCCGGGAGTCGTCGGCGCCTGAAACGGCTTCGCGCCTGCCAGGGGTACCCGCGATCCCCGGGCGTGTGCTAGATCATGCCTGTGCCAGCAACCCGCCATCCGGTTGAAAAAATTCTTTTCTGGCCTCAGCGACAGCGCATCGGCTTGTCTCGCTCTCGTGGAACGCTCCACCTCAACTTTGCCCCTGTCGCGCAACAACGCCGTCGTGGCCGGCCTGATCTTTGTCTTGGCGCTGGGCTTTCACGCGTGGGGCAGCACGCGAGGCTGGCACCAGGTCAATCTGATTGGCTGTGAATTCCGGCAAACCCAAACCGCGATCTCCGCCCTGTTCATCCAGAAGGAACATAACTTCTCCCTCGCTTACCCGACCCCGGTGCTCGGGGCGCCGTGGTCCATTCCGCTCGAATTTCCGCTGTACCAATGGACGGTCGTCGGGCTGAGCAATCTCACGGGCACGCCGCTGACCCAAGCGGGACGCTCCGTCAGCCTGGCGTGCTTCTACCTCGCGCTGCCCGCGCTGTATCTGCTCCTGGCCTCGCTGAATCTAAGTCCGTCGCGCCGGCTGCTCGTGCTCGCGTTCGTGGTCAGCTGCCCGCTCTACATTTTCTACGCGCAATCGTTCCTGATTGATACGATGGCCTGGATGTTCGGGCTGTGGTTCCTGCTCGGGTTCATGCGGGCCATCGAGCGCCGGACGGGCGCATGGTGGCTGCTGGCGATCGCGGGTGGCACGGGCGCAGCCTTGGTGAAAGTCACCACCCTGGCATTTTTTCTCCTACCCGCGGCCGCGTGGGCCGGATTCATTCTCTGGCAGGAACGCCCCTCCCGCCATCAGGGCAGCTGGCGCGTCTGGTGGCAAATCATCGGGCAAGCGCTGGCATCAGTCCTCCTGCCCTGCGTGTTCGCGCAAGTTTGGATCAGTTACACCGATGCGATCAAGGCCCAGAGCGTCGGCGGTTCCTTTCTGATGTCCGCGCCTGAACGCGGATATATTTTCGGGATCGGCGTCCGCTTTTCCTGGGAATACTGGCGGCAACACTTTGCGATTCTGTTTCGCGAGATCGCTCCGTGGCCCGTGTTGGCCATTGCGACCATCGCACTGCTCTGGACCCGCTCCCGCTGGCAGGTAGCGCTCGGCCTGGTAGCCTGCTTTTTCGCCGTGCAGGTCGTCTTCCCCATCCTTTACGCCTGGCACGAGTATTACTACGTCGCAAACGCCTTCGCGCTGATGGTGGCGATCGGGCTGGCTGCGAACGGTCTGCTCGATTCACGCCTGCCCCGCCTCGCCGCCTGGGGCGTCGTCTTCGTCCTGCTGGGCCTGCAGGCCTGGACCTTCGGCCGGGTGCATTACCCCATTCTGACCGATGCGCATCCCCGGGACAATGTGACTGCCCGGCTTCTGCAACTCGTGACCCAACCCGACGACGTGCTGGTCGTGGCAGGCGATGACTGGAGTTCGATCATCCCTTTTTATTCCGAACGCCGGACGCTGATGATCCGGTTTGAGGTGCAACGGGACATGGGCTTCATCGAAAAGGTTTTCACGGCGCAAAAAAACCAGCCCGTGACGGCGCTGCTGGTCCAAGGCCAGCAGCGCTTCAACCAGCCGCTGATCGACCTCGCGCTCCGGCATTTTCACCTCGATCCCCGCCCCGTGCTGCAGGCGAACGAACAACGTCTTTACCTCACGCCGGAGCGCCGTGTACAGGTCATGGCGCACTACGATGATTTTCCGCCGCTCGTGGGCTACGCGCTCGCGCCCGAATCAGCCCTCGACCCGGCGCGGTTCAATGAACGGGAGATTCTCTGGACCGCACTGCCGCGCCGCCAGCGGCAATATTTCAACAGCTGGTCAGTGCCGCCGAGGAAGATTTTCTCAAAATACGGCATCGCCGAGGTCAATTACGAAGGTCGGACGAGGCTGCTGGCCAGCCCGGACACCAAGCTGTGGTTTAAGGTTGGGCCGGGGTCGCATGAAGTGGTGGCCGAATGTGCCCTCTCGCCGGCCGCGTACGCGGATGAGGTGCCTGCCGGTGACCGCACAGATGGCGTCGAGTTTGTGGTCTCGGAAGAGCGGCCCGACGGCACGACGCGCATGCTGGCCACGCTTTTTCTCAATCCCGCCCGTGTGCAGGCAGATCGTGGCGTGCATGTACTGAAATTCTCTGGCCAGCTGGCGCCCGGTGCCGATCTACGGATTGAAACCCGGCCCGGACCCAACGGCAGCTATGCCCGCGACTGGGCCCTCCTTGGTCCGGTGAGCGTGCGATAACGCTCGTCACGTCACTCTCTGCTCGGGACCCGCGACATCAACGCGCCGGTCCGAATCAGGACGACGCCCATCACCAATCCAGTAATCGTTCCGATCCAGCCGACCGGCGCTTCACTCGCCAACTGAATCGTCCAACCTGCCAGTCCACCAAGCCCGGTCGAAAGGACGAGGGTGACGCCCCGAGTCAGCCTGCGGTTCGGTGACGACACGGAGCGACGCCACACGAGCCTGAACCAGAGTTCCATCACTCCGCCATAGGCAACAGCGGGGATGAGGGAAAACAGGACCGCGCCAAGCAGCAGCGCCGGCAATTCGGTCAACCCACTCAAAGCCGCTCGGGGCGTCACCACCAGCGTTCGCGCCAGGAGAAGCATCGTGCCGATTCCTGCCGGACCGAAGAGGTAAAATGCCATGCGCAATTTTGTCGTCATGCGGATCCCATTGCCAACGCCTCCATGCTTCGCGGGCTTGGCGGCCAAGGCAACTTAGCCTGCCCGGGTCGCAAACTCCAGCTGAGTCAAAAATGTCAGCGCCTCGGCGCGAGTCGCACCGCACATGTCTTCACTCGGCCGCAGACTGGCGCAGAACGCGGGCCGCTCGGGGCGGCCGAAGAGCGCGCAGCGGAAATCTTCCAGGAGCTGCACGCACGGCACTCCCGCTGGCTTGCCGTGCAGCATGCCGGGGATGGGAGAAGTGATCGAGGGCGCGATGCAACACGCGCCGCAACCGGAACGGCAATTCATACTGGGAGAAATGAGGAGGGCCAAAAGAGGCTCAAGCAGCGCCAAGAAAAACAAGCAGATGATTTCGACCCACCTATTTTGTGCTTTTTTGAAACTCTTTTTGGCCACGATGCGAATTCTTCTTCGTGGCGGGAGGGATTATTGCAGGGTCAGAAAGACCCGCGGTCCCTGGTTCAGCTTCGAGTCCACCTTGGGCTGCGCCAGGAACAACCGGTCCGGGGCAACGTGGCCCACGTTGATCAGCTGGTCACGCACACGCATGGCGCGCGCCGACGCCAGCGCGCGGAGGTCGTCGTCGTTGATGACGACCGCCTCGGCGAGGCGGCCCGTCATTTCGTCCAGCGGCAGACCGGCCTCGGCCGCGGCTTCCACGGCCTTGTCATGGTCCGCCGCCGCATGCGCGATCTGCTCCTTCTGCGCCCGTTCTTCGCGGCGCTCCTTGAATGTGATGATATTGACGACGCGTTTCAAAATGCCGGGGGGCGGAGGCGCCGGCAGCGCCGCCACGAGGGGCGCCGTGGGCAGCGGCGTGCCGAACTGCGTGCCCGGCGGGAATTTCTCATTAAAGAGTTTCTTGATCATCGCCGCATTTTCCTCGGGCGAGATGACCAGCTGATCGGGTGGCGCAATGTTGGGATCGGTAGCGTGCTTGGCTTCCCAGATCTGGCGACGCACCTGCTCCGCGAATTTCTGGCGCTTCAGCGCGTACGCGTCTGCGGCTGCGTCGAAGCTGCCCGCGATGCCGAGGCTCAGCGCCGGACGATTCGTCAGCGCCTTTACCAAGGTGGCGAGCTTCGGCAGCTCCGCCGGCAGCAGCTCGCTGCTTCCTGGGGTGAATTCTTGGAAAGCCAGTTCGTCACCGCCGCCGCCGAACATCGAGCCGATCAGCGAAAACGGTGAGGTCGCGGCCTTCGTCAGCAGATTGACCAACACGCGCATCACGACCTTGCCGACGCGGAAGTCGGGATCGTCGAGGTTTCCTTGCACCGGCAGATCGATCACAATCTTTCCGTCGGCGTCCTTCAGTAGAGCAACGCCCAGTCGCACAGGCAAGCCGGTCGCATCCGGACTGTTGGTCGCCGTGCCAAAGGTGAACTGGTTCAGGGTGACGACATTGGTCGCGTCCAGCTTCCGGCCCTGGATCTCCACCTTCGAATCCACGACGAGTTTGCCCCGCACGAGTTCGTAGCCGGCATATTTGCCCGTGTAGGGGCTGAGCGGCAGTAGGTCCACATTCTTGAAATCAATCTTCAGATCAACGAAGCGCGCCGTGCCGAGCGGATCGAGTTTGCCGCTAATCGCCACCGGACCCGCACCGTCAACCATGCCCTTCAGTTCGACCTCAGCCTTCGCGAGATTCGCCGAGGACAAGCCCGTGATCGTTCCGCCAAACTGACTAAGCGACAGATGCACGTTCGGCTCGACCGAACGGTCGGTGAAACTGAAATCACCTCCAGCAATAACCACGCGCCCGACTTCGATTTGGGGTAACGCCGCCGCCGGAGTGACCCGCGGAGCGGCGGTCGAGGCTGGCGGCGTTTGCTGACCCGATTTCACCGCCGCACTCGTGACGGTGGGCGTAGTGGCAACCGCGGGCGCGGCAGCGTTTTTCATGACGGTCATGAAATTGATCGCTTCCGGATGATCCATGACGGTCGCCCCTCCTTTGGCGTCAAACGCGCTGATGACCAGACGGGCATAGGGATCGGTCACATCGATCTCCGCGAGCGAGACGGTGAGTTGCGGCGCCGTGCTGGCCTTAAGATCCTTGAGCGTGAGCGCGGCGTAACCGGCCAGCTTCTCGTTGTGCAACGCGTCCACGAGCCCGAATTTCTTCACCGTGATATCACCCGCAAATATCGCGGCGGGCAGTGCCAGGTGGACCGTGTTGGTCGTCGTCACCGCGCCCCCCGTGATACGGGCGTTGACAAATTTCTCGACGTAGGGACTGAGTGGCAGGATCGCAAAATCGTTCACCTCAGACTTCAAGTCGGCCGTGATTTCCGGCTTCAAAGTGACGGTGCCAGCCGTGTGAACGGTGCCGCGGGGCGCCCAACTGAACGAAGCGTCGAGCGGCATCACGGCGCCGTTGGCCAGCGTGACGTTCTTCAGCGAAACCTGCAGTCCGTTCAATTCCAACTGCGCCGGTCGCGGGGCCGCGTTGTCTGTTACGGTTACCTTGAAATCTTTCACGGTGACTTCGCCGACCTTAAAGTCGGGTAGCGGCATGGGCGGGGCCGCGACGCTCGCCGCTCCGGGCACTGGAGCAGTTTGAACCATGGTCAAAAGATTCAGCATTCCGTTCGCGTCCCGCCGCACCGTGATGTGGCCGCCCGCGAGCGCCACGGAATCCACCGTCGCTTTCAGCGCGATCGCGTCCGCCCGAATGCCGGTGACATCGAGCTTCGGCAACTCGACAACCGAAGGGCCCGCGGGGATTTCACTTACGCGCAGGTCGCGCAGATGCACTGCGCCATCAGACATTTTTAAAGTGATTTTCGTGTCCTTCAGTGCGGCTTCGTAACGGCCCCGCACGGTCAGCTTTCCCTCGGTGAGGATTCCGTGGAACACTTCCTCGAAATAAGGCGTATATTTTTTCAGGATCAGGTTTTCGACGGCGAATTCACCCTTTGATGCCACCGGGTCGACCGCCAGTGAGCCGGTCCAGCTGAGCTTCTCGCCCGACTCCGTGACCGCCTCAAAATGGTACGGCGCGCCGTTCGAGCCGGCGGTGCGGAAATTGGTCAAGACAAACGTCAGCGGACCCACCACGGTGTGGAAGGGATCCGGGCGGGTGAGGTCCGTGAACTCCGCGCGCGCCTGCGCGACGGCCAGACGGTCCACCCGAATCGGATGCATCGGCTTCGCCGGTGGGGCGGAGGGGGCGCTCGGCGAGGCGAGCCGCGACAATGACGCCAGCAGGTCGGAAAAATTAAACGAGCCGTCGGCCCTTATCACGACCACCCCGTGCAGGCCTTCAACCTCGACGTCGCTCACCACCCAGTCGCCCACCAGCGAAGAAAGCAGGTCGACGTTCACATACACGCGATTCCAGCCGAGAAAGGAGTGCTGGCCGTCTTTTTCCCGGATGTCGAAATTCTCGATCGTCATCGAGAGCACATAGGGATTCAGCCGGACCTTCCCGATCGTGACTTGGCGGCCCAAGGCCGCCGAAAGCCTTTTCTCCGCCTGAGACTTGACGATGGGGGGCAGCACAAAAAATCCAATTACTCCGACCAGCACGAAACAGACGACCAGCGCGATCAACCAGCGGCGCAAACGGCGGGATGCTTTCATGCCCGGAGCTTGCTCCCCGCCGCGGCTGGTTGGCAATCCTTGGAAAGACCTTACTTGATTCCAACCAGCAGTGCCCGCAGCTGGGCAGCGTGATCGGCGGTGTCCACTTTTTCGGCAATCGCCAGCACCCTTCCATCGCGGTCCAGCACAAAAGCCGCCCGCGCCGGACCGGTGAATTTCCGACCGTACATGGACTTCTCAATCACCGCGTCCGCCGCCTGCGCGAACAAATCATCCGGATCGCTCGCCAGCGTGTAGGTGATCTTTTTCTTCGTCGCATACTTCGCGTGTGAGCCGCATGTGTCACGGCTGAGCGCCACGAGATTGTATCCCGCCCGGTCGAATTCCGCCGCGTGTGCCGCCAGACTGTCGTTCTGCCGATCGCAGCCCGGGGTGTTGTTACGCATGTAAACCGACACGATGGTGCGCCGCGTGAGCAGGTCAGCCAGACTCACGGTCTGCACCTTGCCATCTCGGAAGACCTTGACCTGCAACCTTGTATCCATCCTTTGCCCAAGAGCAATCATCGCTGCGAGATGAGCCGAACCGCTGCGATGGGTCAAGCCAGCGGCGGTCGACGCGACAAATGCGTCTTCGGGCTCAAGCGGCTTTGACGTGAGCCGATTAATGCTCCAACGTCCCCGTCGAATGAAACCGGTCAAGGTCCCCGCTCTGGAGCTCTTCCTGCACGAGATGATCCCACTCGCGAAAGCGATGGGTGTCGGCGTGGAGGTCAGCGATGACCGCGCGCTGGTCCTGACCGCACCGAAGGAGCAGAACAAAAACTCCCTCAACACCGCGTTCGGCGGCAGTCTTGTTTCGCTCGCCACTCTCGCCGGCTACGGAGTCGTGTGGGAGTTGATGCGCAACGAAAAAAGCGCGGACAAGCCCGTCTGGCATATCGTCGTGAAGGAAAGCCGTGCCGCCTATCGCCGCCCGGTGCTCGGCGACCTGCGCGCAATTTGCGAGCGTCCGGCGCAGGCGGCCATCTCCGAGTTCAAGGAAGCCCTCGCCCGCTACGGCAAGGCCAAGCTTAAGCTCAAGGCGTCCGTCATCGAGAATGGCGCCGTCGCCGTGGATGTGACCGCAGCGTTTGTCGTCACGCGCTGAGCGGCGCGATGCCGCCGCCAGGCGATCGAGCCGAGGCGAGCGGAGATGGATTATTTCAGGCACACGAACGGGCAAAGGAAGAGCCTGCGACAGAGGCCCATCGCCCATCGCCCCTAACCCCTCACCCAACCACGGCGCGCCACGGTCAGATATGCTTGGAATCCGCCTCGTCCTTTTTGACGTAGCCCGTCTCCTGCCGCTGGTGATTGACGGCGTTTTTCTTGAGATAGGCCTGATAAACATCGTCAGCGGTCATGCCGAGCGTCTGCGCGAGGGAGACGAGAAAGTGAAACAGGTCGACGACTTCGACCTTCGCGTTCTGCTCGTCGAACTTCTGGTATTTCGCCCACCACTTCCAGGGCACGCTGTCGATCAGCTCGGCGGTCTCCTGCTGCATCGCACGGGTGTAATTGAGGATCCACTTGGTCTTTTCCTCTTCAGTCGGGGGTGGCAAATTCACGCCGATGCGGGCATTTAATGCGTTCTGCATGCGGAAGATTTCCTCGAGTTTGTCCATGACAGCCGAGGCTGCGAACCCGTAGCGGCTCTGGCAAGCCCGCCTTGGTGCGTAAGTTGCACGCCCAGCCGTAATTTGAGGTTGCCCCGCAGGGCGGTCTGGCAGACTTTGAATCCTTCACGCCCGCGTCGAGCCGCAGTTTCTGCGCTCCGTGGGCCCTCCAAAAACACATCCGTTCTCCCGTCAAAACCTCCGAAGCTTTAGCGCAGGAGGTTTTGCGCGGGACGAGCGTTTAGATAACAAAAGCACACACATGTCAGATCCAGCAACGTCCGGCGGCCCTTCCGAGGCTTCCGCCGCGACCGCCGGCTCGGCCTCATCGGCCGCTTCCTCCGGCACTCCCGCGCCGATCGGTTCGTTCGGCACCGCCAAGGGCTCAGGCCTTCTGCGCGGCAAACGACCCAGCGCCCCCGCGGCCCCCGCCGCCAGCAGTAACGCCGCCCCCAGCGGCTATCAGCCCAGCTCCCTCGAGGTCATCCGGCCCCAGAGCGAGTACAAGAATCCGTTCACGGGCGAAACGTCCGTGCCCACGGTCGTCGTCAACGAGCCTGTCACCCAGGCCGCTCCGCTTGCTCCTACTCCCGTGTCAGCGCCAACGGCATCCTCCGACTCGTTCGCGAAACCCCCGGCGCCGGCTGAAGCCTTGGCGAAAGAGGACGCTCCGCTCTTCAAACCGACTCCGGTTGCGGTTGTAACGCCCTCCGTTCAACCCAGCGCGTCGGCTCAGGAAGACCTGTTCCCCTTCACGCTGTCCGGCTCATCCGAGCGGAAGCCCGCGCCGTTGCCCACCGCCGTTCCGCCCCGCGAAACGAAGCAAAGCACCGTGAAGCCCGAGCTCAACATCCTCCCCACCGAGCAAGTGAAGCGTCCGGCCGTCAGCTGGGGCGAAAGCGCCCAGAGCCAGCATGACGAGCCCCGCGCCCGTCGCGATGAGCGGCCGACGTTCCGCCCGGAACGCCGCGAACCGCGCCCCTTCGAATCGCGTGAACCGCGGCGCGATCAGTCCGCGAACGGTGACGCGCCCCGCGAGCAGTCTGCGAATGGCGAACAACGTCACGAGCGTCACTCCCGGCCGCGCGATTTCTCGCGTGATGAACGCCCGGCTCCCGCCGCGGCTGCGTCTCAAAAGAAGTCCGGCGGTTTCTTCGCGTGGCTCAAGGGCCTGTTCGCGGAAAAACCGGCTGCGCCCGAGGTACGCACTGGCGAACGTGATGAAAACGGTCGCGACGGTGGTCAACGCCACAACCGCCGCCGCCATCGCGGTGGCCGTGGTCGCGGCCAGGGCGGTTTCAACGGTGAAAACCGTGGCCCGCGCGAGCAGCCCCGTGACCCCCGCGATGAAGCCGGTCCTTCCCAAGAAGGCGGCGAAAATCGCGGCGAGCATCAGGGTGAGCATCGTCACGAAGGTGGCGGCGGCCAACGTCGACACCGTGGTGGCCGTGGACGCAATCGTGATGATCGCGGCCCGCGCCCCGAGGGCCAGCAGGGCGGCGGCGCGATCTAAGCGCAGCCTCCTCGCTCCCATTCAATTCAAGGCGCCCGCCAACGCGGGCGCCTTTTTTGTGCCCAAGTCCAAGAGGTGCCCGCGAATCACGCGAATGGCTGCGAATTCTCAGAAGCCTTCCTCGTGCCATTCCGAATTCGCGGCCATTCGCACAATTCGCGGGAAAAGGATTGATGGCTTTCTCCCCCCCACCTCACGGTGGTTCAGGCTTTCCACGTTCACCTTTCCGCCTTCAACCTTCTCTTTATGCCCGATCTCATCGTCAACGGCGGCAAAGCCCTCTCCGGCACCATTACGCCGTCCGGGAACAAGAACTCCGCGCTGCCGATCCTCTGCGCCACGCTCCTAACCGACGCTCCCATCCGGCTCCTCAACGTCCCCGAGATTACGGACGTCGACAAACTCGTTTCCTTTTTCTCCGAGCAGGGCTCGAAAATTTCCTGGGACAAGGCCACGGGCACAATGACGCTCGATCATTCGTCGTTCGACGCCGGCCGTATGCAGGGCGAACTGCCCTCCGGCATGCGTTCATCCGTGCTGCTGTTCGCTCCGCTGCTGCAGCGCCTGAAAAAAATTGCGATCCCAACCAACGCGAAAGGCTGCTCGCTCGGCATCCGGGAACTCGATCCGCACCTCGAGATTCTCGAAAAACTCGGCGCCAAGATTGCCCATCGCAAATCGCTCACGATGACCCTCAAGGGCCGCTTCCAAGGCGGCCGCCACTGGCCGGATTACATGTCGGTTACCGCGACGGAAAATTTCGTCATGGCCGCCGCCCTCGCTGACGGCACCTCCACCATCATCAATGCCGCCAGCGAACCGCACGTGCAGGATCTCTGCGGCGTGCTCGTCGGCATGGGCGCAAAAATCACCGGCCTCGGCACCAGCCAGCTCACTGTCGAGGGCGTGAAACGTCTCAAGGGCGGCACGTTTACCATCAACACCGACTACCACGAGGTCGTCACTTTCCTGGCGCTCGGCGCCATCACGGGTGGCGAAGTAAAGGTGCGTCACTCACTGCCGCATCACTTCGACCTCATCACGCGCTCGTTCGAAAAACTCGGCGTCGTCATCGAGCACAAGGGCGACACCGCCATCGTCCGGCGCGGCCAAAAACTCGTCATCGAGTCACCCTACACCAGTAATCTCCTCCCGAAGATCGAAGCCGCCCCGTGGCCGTATTTCCCAGTCGATCTGCTCCCGTGCATGATCGCGCTCTCCGTCCGCGCCAAGGGCGCCATCCAGTTTTGGAACAAGGTTTACGAGGGCGGGTTCACCTGGATTCCCGAGCTGTCGAAGTTCGGCGCCCACGTCGTCGTGAGCGATCCACATCGCATCATCGTTTTCGGGGACCGCCCACTGAGGCCCGCCACCGTGGACGCCCCTTACATCATCCGCGCCGCTGTCGCCCTCTACATGGTCGCCGCCAGCATCCCGGGCCGCTCCGTCGTGAAAAACGCCGACACGATCAAGCGCGCTCATCCGAACTTCGTGGAAAACCTCCGCAGCCTCGGCGCCGAAGTGGAATGGCATTGAACCAGAATTTCACCACTAAGCGCACAGAGCTCACGAAGCCCAAGCCTCAGCTACGTCCGAGCCGACCTCCTTCCTTCGTGCTCTTCGTGCGCTTAGTGGTTAAAAAATTTCTCCATGTCACAGCCTGATTCCAACAAAGGCCTGGGTTTTATCAGCACCGCTCTCGCCGCGCCCCTCTCGCCGGCCGAAGCCGCGCTGCGTCCGCTCTCGTTTGCCGATTTCACCGGCCAGCCCAAGACC
>JBDTJA010000013.1:0-6369 GCA_039936075.1 Opitutaceae bacterium
GGGCTGCTCGAGGAATTGGGCGCGCTGGGGCGCGCCGAGGGCGAGGGGCGAGAGGCGAGAGGCGATGGGGTAAAGACGGAAGGTCATGGGTCAGAGTTCATGGGTGAGGGGAAAACTTCCGACCCGGCTGCAATGGCTTCCGCTTCTCGCCCCTCGCCTCTCGCCACGGTCGCTTTATCGGCGATCGGCCGCGAACTCGCCCGGCTCCCGGTGGATCCCACCGTCGGCCGGATGATCCTGCAGGCGCGGACCGAGAAGGCGTTGCGCGAAGTGCTGGTGATTGCGGCGGGACTGTCGATTCAGGATCCGCGCGAGCGGCCGATGGACAAGCAGGCGCAGGCGGATGCGGCGCATAAGCGGTTTGTGCACCCGGACTCGGATTTTCTCACGCTGCTCAACATCTGGGAGACGTATCACGATCAATTCGAGACGATGGCGCAGTCGAAGCTCCGCCGGTTCTGCCGCGATCATTTCCTGAGTTACACCCGGATGCGCGAGTGGCGGGACATTTACGCGCAGTTGCTCGATGTGCTGCAGGAACGCGAAGGCTTCAAGCTCACCTCGGCTTTCACGGCCGTGCAAACGGATGCCGGCAAATCCGCGGCGTTTGGTACGCCGCCATACCGCGCGATCCACCGCAGCATCCTGGCCGGCCTCCTCGGCAACATCGCGCATCGCGATGAGGAAAACGGCGGTTTCAAGGCGACGCACGACCGGCGGGTGACGCTGTTTCCCGGCTCGGTGCTGTTTGTCCGCGAGGACCCGAAACGAAAATCCGCTCCTCCGAAAGGCGGGAAGGGGCCGGCACCGACTTCGCGGGCGCCGGCCTGGCTCATGGCCGCGGAAATCATGGAGACGACGCGGCTGTACGCGCGGACCTGCGCGCGGCTCGATCCGGCGTGGGCGCTCGACCTCGGGTCGCATCTGGTGCGCGTGGCGCACAGTGAGCCGTTCTGGAACGAGGACGGTGGCCGGGTGCTGGTAAAACAGCGCACGCGCCTCTACGGGCTGGAGCTGGAGAACCGGGCGGTCAGTTACGGCAAGATCAACCCCGCACTGGCGACCGAGATCTTCATCCGGGAGGGTCTGGTGAACGACACGATCGTGTTCCCGCTCGACTTCATCGCGCACAACCGCCGGGTGCGGGAGCAGATCGAGGTCATCCTCACGCGGACGCGCGACACGGGTTATCTCAATCTCGATGAAGCCTCTTACCGATTTTATGCGGCCCAGTTGATGCCGGGGTCAGGTGATAGGTCAGAGGTCATGGGTCATCGGTCCGAGGTCACGGGTGCCCACGCCTCACCCATGAATAACCCATCACCTGGGATCAGCTCGGTCGGCGAGCTGGTGGATCTCGTGCGCGAGCGACGCGGGGCGGAGCCGAGGTTCCTGATGATGGAGCCGGATAATTTACGCGATCCCGAGGCGCTCGCGCATGACGCGGCGGCCTTTCCGGCGGAGCTGCCGATCGAGAACACGGCGCTGCCGCTCAATTACGCCTACAAACCAGGGCAGACGGATGACGGCGTGACGCTCGACGTGAGCGTACGGGAGGCGGAGCAGCTGACGCCCGCGGCGCTGGATTGGGCGGTGCCGGGCCATCTCGAGGCGAAGGTGGAGCACTACCTGCGGGCACTGCCAAAGGAATTGCGTCGATCATTTGTGCCACTCGCGGAGACGGCGAAAAGCCTCGCGGTGCAGGTGGCGGCACGAGACCGGCTCACCGATCGTCGCGAGTCCTTGACGGTGGCATTGGCGTCACAGATCGCCGAGCGGTTCAACGTGGCGGTGGATCCGGCGCAGTGGGCGGACAAGCCGCTGCCGGATCACCTGCGCGTACGCATCCGGGTGCGCGATGCGGCTGGCAAGGAATTGGGTGCAAGCCGTGAGCTCGCGGAGATTCGCCAGGCGCTGCACCTGCAAGCGCGGCATGCCAGTGCGAGCGTGGCCCGCGAGGATCCGGCGGCGTGGCGCGCAGCGCGGGCGAAATGGGAGAGACCGGCGCAGACGGCCTGGACTTTTGGGGACATTCCCGAGCGGGTACCGGTGACGGAGGTCGCGGGCGTGCCGGTGTTCGCGTTTCCCGGACTGCGTGCGCCAGACGGCGGCCCCGCTTTGCCCAAGGCGGCAGTGGGCGAGGTGGAGTTGCGCCTCTTCAAAACCCCCGAGGAAGCACAGACGGCGACGCGGCGCGGGTTGGTCGCGCTGCTGGGCCACCAGCTCGGTCACGACTTGGGCTGGCTGGAGCGGGATTTGCGGGCACTGCGGGAGCTGGGCACACTCACGGCGACGCTGACGACGATGGATCAGCTGCAGGCGCAGGCGCTCGAGTCGATCCGGCGCTGGGTGTGCGAACGACCCGTCACGCCGCTCACGGCCGCGGCGTATGCGGCGACGCTCGATAAAGCCAAGGCTGACCTGCGCGGACTGGTGCCGCGGCTGACCGATTTGTTGCGCGAGATATTGACGCTGCGGCAGGCGCTGCTGGTGCATCCGACTCCGCCGTCAGGACTTGAGCGCGAACTGAGCGCCTTGTTACCGGCGAATTTCATGCAGACGACGCCGTATGCGCAGCTGGCGCAATTCCCGCGTTACCTGAAAGCGATGAAGTTGCGGGCGGATCGCTGGAAGAAGAATTCGATCAAGGATGCCGAGCGGGTGGCGCAACTGGCGCCCTACGCGGCGGCGGCGGAGAAGCTGCGGGACCGCGCAGGCGGCGAGGCGTTGCGCTGGCTGATTGAGGAATTTCGCGTCAGCGTGTTCGCGCAGGAGCTTGGCACGGCCGAGCCCGTTTCGACGGTGAAGCTCAATCGCGCGCTGGCGGCGGTGGGCGCTGGCGGGTTGGTGGCACCAGAAAAAGATAAGCCGGCTGTGACGGCCAAACCGATTGTGGTGGCCCCGGTGCGAGACAAGAAAACCGCGCCACTTAAAAACCTCGGCGCACTCGACAAACTGTTTCCGCGTTAAACCGGGATTCAGGCAGATTTGGCCGCGAATGGACGCAAATGATGAGCCTTGGAAATTTTAACCACGGATAGCACGGATGAGCACGGATAAGAATTCAGACCTCAGTCCTGAAACCACGGCGTGCACTTCTGGATGATGGGAAAGATTGAGCGGTGTTATACCAGTCGCCCGTTGCAATTTCTCTGTCATTGCGAGGAGCCCCGCTCGGCGGAACGACGAAGCAATCCAGCTGGATCGCCATGGCGGGCTTCGCGCACCTCGCGATGACGAGGGTAAAAGCTCAAGGCGATTGGTATTATCCGTGGTTAAAACCCCGAATCTGTTTCCGGAACGTCTTTCCCCTTTCGCGTAAATTCGCGTCCATTCGCGGGTAAAAAACCGGGACGGTCCACCGGGGTCTCAGTCAGTCTGCACGATGCTGTTGGGCAGCTCATCCTTATCGTCGGGGCCGCGGGGGAACTGTTCGGCCAGGAGTGCGCCGGCCTTTTCGATGCCGTGAATCAGGCCCTCGGTGAATTCGCCGCGTTTGAAATGAAGAGCCATGGCGGCGGTCAGCAGGCGCCAGAAGGCATCACCGCATTTTTCGTGCACGGCCTTGTCACCGATGACGGCAAAATTGCGGGAGCGAGGCGCGAGGAAGATGAGGACGCCGTTGCGCTGGGTCGTGTGCGCCATGCCGAGAAGCTCGAAATGCCGTTGGGCGGCGATCACGGGATCAGTGGCCTTGGAGCGGGCGAGCACCACGCGGATCTCGCCCGAAGTCTGAAGCTCGGCGGCGACGATCGCGGCGACCACGCGATCTTGGTCAATCTTGGGCAGCGATGTGAAAATGCTCATGGCTTACCAGCTCCCTCCCGCGCCACCGCCGCCGAAGCTGCCGCCGCCACCGGAAAAGCTTCCGCCCCCGCCGCCGGACGATCCACCACCGCCCCCAAAAAATCCGCCGCCGCCGGAGGTGACGATCCGTCCTCCCCGTCCATAAACGGCGGTTCCCCGACGGCGAATCAGCGACGAGACAACGATAACGAAGAAGAAGATGAGGGCGAGGCCACTGAAGCCGGTTCTCCCGCTGCTGCCATCTGCCACGCTGGCGCCCGTGCCCTTGTATTCGCCCTTGGCCGCGGCCATCAGCGCGTGCACGCCGGCGGTCACGCCTCCCGCGTAATCGCCGCTGCGGAACAGCGGGGTGATTTCGTTCGCGATGATCTGTTTGCAGAGCGCGTCCGGCAGGGCGCCCTCGAGACCGTAGCCGACCTGGATGTAGAGTTTGTGGTCGTTGCTGAAGATGAAGAGAACCGCGCCGTTTTTCTTGCCCTTCAGGCCGACGCCCCACGACTGGGCGACCCGCACGGTGTAATCCTCGATCGAGGAGTCGGACTGCATGTGCGGGTAAATCGCAACCAGGAGCTGGTTCGACGTCTCCCGCTCGAACTGCGTGAGTTCGGCGTCGAGCGATTGCGCAGTGGCGCGCGGGACAATCCCGGCGTAGTCGTTGAAATGGTTGGGTGGCGCCGGAGGGATGACTTCCGCCGCACGGGCGCCAAGGCTAATGAGCAGCCACGCGCCGAGCAGGGAAAGTAAAATGCGCCAGCGCATGGAAAGAGCGAACCGGCGAGGTCGCTTACGGCTTGGCGGGAACAGGCTTGGCGCCGAAGTCGAACTGCACCGTCGGGGCTTTGTCGCTCCCGGCGACGGCCGCGAAATATGGCCGGGGCGTGTGGCCGAACATGCCGGCGAAGAGCACAGCGGGGAAACGTTTCAGCGCGGTGTTGTAGGCCTGCACGGCGTCGTTGAAGCGGCCGCGCTCGACGGAGATGCGGTTTTCCGTGCCCTCAAGCTGCGCCTGCAGATCGCGGAAGCCCGCGGTGGCGGTGAGCTTCGGGTAATTCTCCGAGACGACCAGCAGGCGGGAGAGGGCGCCCCCGAGCTGAGCTTGAGCCTGTTCGAACTCAGCCAGCTTGGCCGGGTCGGTCGGCGCGCCCGTGGTGGGCGCCGACACGCGGCCGACCGAAGCGCGGGCGGCGGTGACCTCGGTGAGCGTGGATTTCTCGAAGTTAGCGGCGCCAGCGACGGTGTTGACGAGGTTGGGCACGAGATCCGCGCGGCGTTGGTAGACGTTCTGAACCTGGGCCCACGCGGCGTCGGTGCCCTGCTGGAGGGTAACGAGGCGGTTGAAGATGCCGCTGAGGGACAGGCCGATGATGACGGCGAGGACGACGAGGACGCCGACGACAATAAGGAGAATTTTTCCGAGGCTCATGGCGGACAGGCTAGGCTCCCTCTGGCTGTGCGCAAGGGGAGGTTTGGCCGGGGGCAGGATTTAGGTCCGGGGGTCCGGCGACGGATGTTGGGCATAAAGCCCGACTCACAAAGGAAGGCAGGCAAAAGAAAAACGGGACCGGGATGGACGCGGGCGGAGGTTTGACGGAGAGCCGATTGGCGCAAACCATGGTGGCCAATGAAAGCTCCTCTCGCCTGTTTCTCGTTCCTCGCCGTCGCGCTCGCCGCTCCGGCTGCGCTGGTCACCCGTACGATCAACTACGAACAAGGGGGAGTGAAATTGGCCGGTTACCTCGTCTATGATGAAGCCGTCACGGCGAAAGGTAAAGTTCCCGGCGTGCTGGTGGTGCCCGAGTGGTGGGGGCTCAACGATTACGCGAAGGGCCGCGCCGAGCAGCTCGCGAAACTCGGTTACGTGGCGTTTGCCGTCGACATGTACGGCGGCGGGCTGAGCACGACCGACGCAAAGCAGGCCAGCGACCTGGCCGGTCAATTTTACAGTACGCCACGGAAGGCGGACCGAGTGGAACGAGCGCAGGCGGGGCTCAACCAGTTGTTGCAAACGGGACTCGTGGATCCGGCGCGGATTGCCGCGATCGGGTACTGTTTTGGCGGGTCAGTGGTGCAGGCGCTCGCCTACAGCGGCGCTCCGCTGGCAGGCATCGTGAGTTTTCATGGTGGCCTGATTCGGGTGCCGTCCGACGCCGCAGAGAAGAACAAGGCCAAGATCTTGATTTGCACTGGGGCGATCGACCCATCGGTGCCACCGAGCGCGGTCGCGGCGTTCACGACGGCGATGAACGAAGGCAAATTTGATTATCAGTTCATCAGTTACTCGGGTGCCCTTCATGCGTTCACGAATCCGGACGCCGATCGGGCTGCGGCAGATGGTGTGAAGGGCGTCGCCTACAACGCGACGGCGGATCACCGCTCGTGGGCGGCCATGCAGACATTCTTTTCAGAGATTTTTACGGAAAAGAAATAATTGAAGCCCGACGGCGGCTTGCCACGGACCGCGGTTTCTTCCTTCTTCTGCAATTATGGATCTCGCCACCGCCCATCAGCACATCTCGGACAGCATGGAGCGCATGCGTGCGCTCTATTTCAAGCCGGTGTTTG
>JBDTJA010000014.1:0-4866 GCA_039936075.1 Opitutaceae bacterium
GCGTTTTTCACCGTGACGAAGGACAAGACCCGGCCGTTCATCGTGGAAACGCCCGCGGGCGCCGTGCGTGTCACCGGCACCGTGTTCAACGTTCGCGCCGACTCCAGCTCCTCGCTCGAGGTCCTGGTCGTCGAGGGCGCCGTGCAAGTGCGCCCGGGTGAAGCCGCCTCCGGCCGCGCTCCTGCGCCGTTTTTGCTGGGGCCGGGCGACCGTCTGACGGCCGGAGCCGGGCACGTCAGCGTGCAGCCCTTGTCCGCCAGCGCCATGGATGACGCTCTCGCGTGGCGTCACGGCCAGATCGTGTTTGATGGCGTGCCGCTCCGCGACGCTCTCGCCCGGTTCGCCCGCTACCACGGCCGGGGCATCACGGCCTCGCCGGCGGTCGCCAATCTGCGCGTGGGCGGCCGCTATGGCCTCGACGACCTCGATGCCTTTCTCACGGCCCTGGAAGTCGTGCTGCCGGTGCGCGTCTCCCGTGACTTGAACGGCACCGTGCAGGTGAGTGCGATCGAGCAGGCGCCCCCGTCGCCGGGTCACGGGGACCAATGACCGGCCGTTGCGCACCCTCCTCCCCGCTCTTCCCGTTCTCCCCCTCTTGAACCGGCAATTCCCTCTCCGTCGTCCCGGGATTTGCTTCGGGCTCATCCTGCGCGGACTGATGCTGGGACTCGGCTTGGCGCCCGCGCTCGCCATGGCGAAACCCGCGGATTTCAACATTCCCGCGCAGTCGGCGGCGGATGCATTGCTGCTTTTTTCCCAACAGGCGAAGACGGAGGTTCTCTTCTCGTTCGACGATCTGCAGCGGGTAAATTCGGTCGCATTGCTCGGCCACTACGAACCCGCGGATGCAATCGCCCGCCTGCTGGGTGGCAGTGGATTTTCTGCGCGGCGCCGGGGCGGGGATAAATTTGTGGTAACGGCGGTCGCACAGCCCGCCGGCATCATCAAAGGCCGCTTGCTGGCCCCCGATGGCAAGCCCGTCGCGGGTGCCCGTATCAGCGTGCGGCCGACGCGGCAGATGCAACGGACGGATGGGCAGGGTGAGTTTGACTTCGAAGCGGTTGCGCCCGGCAACTACACGATTTTCGTGGATGCCACCGGCTATCAGTCACTGCAAATCACCGGGGTGCAGGTGGAACCCCATCGCACCATGACGCTCGAGACTCAAACCCTCCGCATCGTCAGCGATCCCACGCGGCTCGATCCGTACATTGTCCAGGCCCGGTCCGGCCGAACGGACCCCTTCGATCGCAGCCGCACGCCGTCCGTCCCGCCTTCCGCCACCGGCAATCTCGACCTCCCCCGCACGGAAAACGACGCGTTGCCCTTCACGATTTATGATCGCGACCAGATCACCCGCAGCGGCGTGGTGGATCTCAACCAGTTTCTCCAACGCATGGTGCTGGACAGCGATGCCGGAACCGCTCCACCCGAACAGAACGGGGCCCAGGACAGTTTTGTCGTCGGCAGCAACAACCTCAATTTGCGCGGCTACGGCGCCGACGAAACCGTCATTCTCGTCAATGGACGACGGCTCCCGGAGGTCCTGACGAATGTCGGCGGAACGCTGCCCCCGGACGTGAATTTTATTCCGCTCAGTCTTGTCCAGCAGGTGGAGGTGCTCCCGATATCGGCGTCCGCTCTCTACAACGGCACCGCCGTGGGTGGCGTCATCAACATCGTGCTGCGTGCGGCCACCGACATCAACGCCACCGAGATCACGGGCACTTACACCAATGCGCTTGGTCGCGTAAACGCGCCGCAATCGTCGATCTCGTTGTTGAATGGCCAGACCCTGCTCAACGGACGCCTTCGTCTGCGCTTCAACGCCAGCTTCACGGAATCCACGCCGCCAACGGAGCTGCAATTGGGCTACCATCAGGCGCACGCCGTGTCGCCCGTGGGCCCCGGCGATCCTATCTACCGCGCCACGCCCAACGTCCGCAGCCCCGACCTCACTCCGCTCTTCGGGCCCGGCACTTCATCGGTGACCTCGGTCGCGCCGGGCGCGGATGGGACCGGAGGTTTGGCGGGCTTCTCCGGTCGCGAGGGCGTGCGCAACGAAGGGTTTTTCAGCGCTCCCGCCCAATTCGCCGCCTCCCCCGACAGTCTTCAATATCCTTACGGCCGCCGGCAAAAACGCTCCACATATTTTCTTTCCGTCGTGCACGACACGTTCCCGTGGTTGCAGGTGGGCGTGGACGCCACCTATGTGCACACCGTCGTTAACCGCGGCTTCGATGTGCTCCGGGGCGATTTAACCCTGGCCTCGAGCAATCCGTTGAATCCCTTCGGTCAGGACGTGAAAGTGTCGTTGAACGAAATCGCCACCCAGCTTGGAGAAAACTATAGCGAGGCGCGTCTCGATTTTGCGTCCGCGGTAGTCGGCCTGCTGGTGCGCCTGCCGGCGAACTGGCGCGCGACGCTCGACACCCAGTACGCGCACAATCTCGTAAAATATCGCGGTATCGCGGGCGCTGATCCCACCCGCTGGCAGGAACTCGTGGATTCGGGCCAATACAATCCCCTCCGCGACACCCAAATCTTCGGTCCGCCCCAGGCCTTCTATGATCACGCGCTCATTTTGTACGGCGGCCCCGACCGCTTTGTGACGCTGGGCAACTACGACACGGTTGACGCCGCGGTGCGGGCGACGAATGAGTCGCTGGAGTTTCCCACCGGCCGGGCGACGGTGAATATCGGTGGCGACTATCGCCGCAACCACCTCGGCAGTTATACGGAACAGCCCTACTTCGCCGACGGCACGCTGGCGCATGCGCCCACCTTCTGGACGGACCGCGCGATCCAGCGTTTCAGCGTCTTTGGCGAACTGCAGGCGCCGCTTCTTCCCGATAGCTGGCTGCTCTCGTGGGTGCGTCACGTCGCAACCGATCTGGCGGTGCGTTACATCGCGGCCGACACGGCGCGGGAAACCAACATCGCCCCGACGTTTGCCTTAAAGGTCGATTTTAACGGCGGACTTTCCTTCCGCGCCAGCGTCACCTCCTCCAACCGCGTGCCCACCCCGCAGCTCAGCCGGCCCGTCACGTCGGGCACGGGCACTGGCACCGGCGTCAACTACGCCTCGGTGTTCGATCCGCGGCGCAACCAGACCTACCTCGTGCAAGCCGAGGATGCCGAGGATCCGGCGCTGCGACCCGAGGAAGCCCTGACGCAGACCGCGGGTCTGCTCTTCCGACGCGGCGAAGTTCACCGCGTTCGCATCGCCCTGGATTTCGTGGACACGGAAAAGGTCAACGAGGTGTTCGTGCTCGACCCCCAGGCCGTGATCAACCTTGAGACGTTCTATCCGACGCGCGTCAACCGCGCCCCGCCCGGTCCCGGCGACGCGCAGGCCGTGGGACTCGCGACCAACTTGATCACCGGGGCGGTCAACGTCGCCAAGCGACATTCGCAGAACTGGAATCTCGCGGTTGATTACGCCGGGGCGGAGTGTTTGGGCGGCACCCTCGAGATGTATGGCCGACTGATTTATTTCTCGCGCTACGATCGGAAAATCTTCCCGAATTCCCCGGCGGTGGACGAACTCCGTGAACCGGACGGATTAAATTCCGGTCTGTTGAGATTTCGCTCCAACTTCGGCGCGGGTTGGTCAACCCCCCGGTACGGTTTCGGCGTGGACGGACACTATTTTCACTCCCGCGTCCTGCCGCTCCTCGAGCAGACGCTGCAAGGCAGCAGCCACCTCGAGCCGTTTTGGCAATTCGACGCCTATCTCCAAAGCGATCTGGGCCGCTGGCTGCCGTGGAAGAGTTCACGGTTTGGACTGCGCGGGCAATTTCGCGTCAACAACGTCTTCGCGACGCCCTTCCCGCGCTACGAGTTGACCGGTGAAGGCGTGCAACCCTACGGCGACTGGCGCGGACGCACCTATTCCCTCTCCCTGACCGCCACGTTCTGAAGTTCCGTTGGAACACTCGACGAGTGCGAAATTATTGTAGGGCGGGGTCGCCGAACCCCGCCTTCCGCCCTCTCCGATCCCTTTTACCCCGGATAACACGAGCGAACCCGGACCAATCCCAAGTCCGTTCAGAAGTTTCAACACAGCAAAAAAGGGGTCAGGGTTTGGGGTTTGTGATCTAGCTCAGCTTTCGAAGGAGCCGATGATCGGCGCGACACTGAGCCACGTCTCTACTTTTAGGCTGACTGCATCGCAGTCGTCCATCCATGGCGCGACTATGAGGTCATGTTGTATCGCAGGGAGGGGATGGCGGCAGGCGGCAGAGCCGGAAAAGAGTTTGTGGTTGATGAAGACTTTTCGGGTCGGGCAGACCTGTGGCCATTCCTCTTCGGTGCGAATGTTTCCACAAACCCCAAACCCTGACCCCTTTTCCGATTCCCAGAAAGTCTTTATCTAACGACAAACCCTTTTCCGACTTTCCTCCGAGCACTGGTAACGCCGGCTCACACGATCTCATCGTCGCGTCAGGGATGGGCAACCACGATGCTGTCAGCCGCAAAGTCGAGGCATAGCCGGCTCTGACCAATCCTCATCTCTTTCGAGAGATCAGCTTAATCACAAACCCCAAACCCCGACCCCTTTTTCGGCCTCTCTCGTGCTTCACCGCCGATGGGACCCTTGCTGCGGCAAGCTCTTCGGCTCCTGTCCTCGGAAGCGGCCCATCGGCTGCTCACAAGAATGGTCTTCTACTTTCCACCATCCGCGCTTCCGTCCCGTTGCACTTCAGACCTGAAACTATTCTGTTTGTCTTACAACACACCTTCAAAGCGGACCCACTGCTGAATAACGAAGGAAGCAGAAAAGGGGTCGGGGTTTGGGGTTTGTGGAAGCATTGGCATCCGAAGAGGACAGCCCCCGCGTTTGCCAGACCCAGAAAGTCTTTG
>JBDTJA010000015.1:0-8188 GCA_039936075.1 Opitutaceae bacterium
AGGCCCGCAGAAACTCATTGAGCGCCGGGAGCGACACCTTCTCCAGTTCCAGTTTGAGCAGAAAATGCGGCTCAATCGCCAGCGGCTCCGCCTGCGCTGCCACCTTGAGCACGCCGCTCCCAATCGTCTCGCCCCGTAATGCCAGGGTCGCGGGAAATTCATTGTTGGATTCGCGCGCCCGGTTGCGCAGCCCGGTCGCAAGCGCTTCGAGGTGCGCCACGCGCACATCCACCTTGGGTTTCGTCCGGTTGTTGATGTAACGGAACTGCCCGTCGGTGATTTTCAGCCAGGTGATGCTGATGGGGAAAAGGTCGTTGACCAGATCCTGCCACCGTTGGTCCGCCGCCGCCTGGGTTGCGCCCCTCGACTCACCCTCGACAATCGTCAGCGTGGGTTTCACCAGCGCGATGTCGCTGACAAATTTGCCGTGAAACAGCTCCCGCCACGCGAGGGAGAAATCGATCTTGTCCACTCGGAAGTAAGGTTCCTTCACCGCGCCATTGCGCTTCTGGATCACCAAGCCATTCAAAGTGTAAGCCCCGCGAAAGAGGCTGATCCCCACGGTGTCCACCCATCCGTTATACTCCGGGACCTTTCCGAGACGGGAATTAATGGCCGACCGCAGGGCAAAGGGCAGCGCGATCCGCACCCCAATCAGCAGGAGGGCGATGACGCCCAGAACGATCAGCGTGGTGCGGGAGAAGCTCAGCCAGCGGGGCAAGCGGCGGGTTTGCCCGCTATTCAAGATCTCGCTCATGCGCCCTCTGACCCTCATTCCCGCCCCGCGTTCGCTCCCACGCGGCGGTAATTTCGGGGCAGTTCAACCCACAATCTCGGCGATGAGCCGGGGCGGTCGCACGCGCTTTGGCCCGATCGTGATGGCCTTGGCGAGCAGCGCCTTCGCCTCTGATAAGGCGCGCTGGTCATTGGCGTGAATCACCCCGAGCGGGGCACCGACCGCCACCTTGTCTCCAATCTTGACGAGTCCGCTCACGCCGACCGCCGGATCGATGGCGTCTTCGGCCTTCACCCGTCCTGCTCCAAGTCGCAGCGCCGCCAGGGCGACGCCCCTCGCATCAACTCCCTGGATAAATCCCTCCCGACTCGCCGCGAGCGTCATTTGCCATTTCGCCTGGGGCAGCCGGGCTGGTTCATCCACCATCCGCACATCGCCGCCTTGGGCTGCCACCATGGCGCGGAATTTTCCGAGCGCGGCGCCATTGGCGATGACCGCCTCCAGCCGGGCCCGTGCTTCGGCCTTGGTTTTCGCGGTCTTTGTGAGCAGCAGCATTTGCTCACCCAGGGCAAAGGTGACCTCCATCGTATCGGCCGGGCCTTCGCCTCTGAGACATGCGATGGATTCAGCGACCTCGAGGGCATTGCCCACGGCGCGACCCAACGGTTGCTCCATGGCGGTCAGCACGGCTCGCGTGGGTTTGCCCATCGCTTTGGCCACTCCCACCAGAGTCTGCGCCAGTTCGCGGGCCTTCCGCTTGTCCGGCATAAATGCGCCGGCGCCGAACTTCACGTCCAGCACCAGCACGTCGATGCCTTCCGCGAGTTTCTTGGCAAGAATGCTACCGCAGATCAGCGGAATGCACTCCACCGTGCCGGTCACGTCGCGCAGGGCGTAAAGTTTCTTGTCCGCCGGCGCCAGTTCCGCCGTCTGGCCAATGAGACAAAGGCCGATTTTGTTCACCTGCGCGCGGTAGGCCGCGAGCGAGAGGTTCACTCGAAACCCGGTTAAGGACTCAAGTTTGTCGAGCGTGCCCCCGGTGTGGCCGAGCCCGCGACCGGAAATCATTGGCACAGCCACGCCGCACGCCGCGACCATCGGCGCGAGATGCAGCGAAACCTTGTCCCCCACGCCGCCGGTCGAGTGCTTGTCCGCTTTCGGCAGCTTCACGCTGCGGAGGTCGGCCACCTGGCCGGAATGCATCATGGCCGCGGTGTAATCCGCCGTCTCCGGCGCGGACATGCCGCGCAGGAAAATTGCCATCAGCATCGCGCTCAGCTGGTAATCCGCCCACGATCCGTCGGTCGCCCCGCGGACAAACGCCTGGATTTCGTCGCGGTTCAAACCGCCGCCATCGCGTTTCTTGGCGATGATATGCTGGGGGAAAAGCATCGAGGCAGAGTTCATGCGGCCCCTCTCTTCAATCGCAGGCCCCCGCCGCTGCCGATGAAAAACTCAACAAGGATCGGGCCCTACGCTCGATAGCGGCGACCAAGTCCGATCTGCCACCCGACTCGTTGCCGCCGACCGGTGAACTGAGCCCGGATCACTCCTCCTCGGCTGCCGGTGGAATGGGTGCCTTGCTGCCGAACACCGACTTCGCGATCGCGAACGGGGCACTGGTGAAGCGGGCGATGGCCGAGGGCTGCTTCACGGGCTCGGCCAGATGGGCGGCAGCCGCAACCGCAAGAACGTCCTCGCGCGCGCCCAGACTGGCTTCACGGGCCACCAGAGCCGCTTCATGGCGTTTCAGCACGGCGGCGGTTTCCTTGAGATTTAGCCGGTCATCGCGCAGGTGCGATTGCTCGGCCTCCAGCAGCTCACGGGCGCGATGCAATTTCTCCCAGCCGGTCTGCAAGCCCACATCGCCATCAAACGGCGCCCCGGTCAGAGCGCGGGCCGCCGGCGCAGCCGGGATGTACTGGACCACCTGCGGTGGATGCTGGAGCCCATTTTCGATCTGGCTCTGCCACTCGCGCAGGCGGACCTCATACTCGCGCAGGTTGCTTTCCAAATCGCGCAAGGCCTCCTGGTCCTGCTCGAGGGTCTGTCGCTCCTGGGCCTGGCTGGCCGCAACGGATTCGGCGCGGTCCGCCGCCGACAACAATTTCAGGGCGGGTTTTGCGGCAGGAAAAGCAATGACGGGATTTGGGTTCATAGGAAAGCGGGCTTGGGTTGCAACGGATGCAGCCTAGACGCCCACCTGAGGAAATTACCATACACCTGGCCGGCTTTTACCCGTTGTTTACCGCGCGCGCCCGGATTTTAGAATTATTTTACCTGCCATCCGGGAAATACTGGAGGAATTCCCGCCCACGGACTGCACCGATGACCCGGAAGGGAAATCCGTGACAAAAGCGGGCGGGCTGATCCCCTCTACGCTCAATCTCAACCGACCGGTCCACACTCATTCGGATCTTTGCGGCTTCGCGTCTTTGCGCTTAATCACTCAGGCTCGGAAAATCACGTCTTCGCGATTGAACATTTTTACCGCCAACGCGAGCGCCAGCCCGGCGTACACGCAAGAGGAACCGAAGATGAGCCCGATGTAGCCCCAGTGCCAGATGCCCGAGAGCATTTCCTTGCACACCAGCGAGAGGTTCAGGATCGGCACGAGCGCGAGACCGCTGTTGAGATCGATCCCGGGCAAGATGCCGACGACCGCCGGCAGGATCACAATGAAGATCATCGGCCCCACATAGCTCTGCGCCTCCTTGTAGCTCTTGGCGAACAGCGCGACGGTGAAGATCAGGGCGGAAAAGAGCACCGCGACGGGCAGGACCATCGCCACGACGCCGAGCAGACCCATCGGGTCAATCATCGGGATCGCGGCGCCCGGCGCCTTCACCTGACCAGCGACCGCGGCCATCCGGCCGGCACTGCGGCCAAACATCAGGCCCGCCGCCATCGCACTGAAACCCATCGAGGTGAGCGAGAGGACCATCGCCGAAAGCGAGCCCGTGAGCACCATGAAAAACTTTCCGAGCACAAGGTCCGAACGCGCCACCGGGCTGCACAGCAGTGTCTCCATCGTCCCGCGCTCCTTCTCGCCCGCCGTCAGGTCCATCGCTGGGTACATCGCTCCGGTGAAACAGAGAATGATGATGATATAGGGCACGATGCCGCCCAGCAGGTTGCCGCCGACCTTTTCCGGCGCCGCGACGTTTTGCCGTTTCATTTCGAACGGCTTGACCAGCGTGGCCGGCAGCGAACGCTCTGCTAGTCGCGCCGCCACCGTCCGCTCACGCAGGTCGCGAAAGAACTTCTCGAGTTCCGCCACGGCAAAGCCGGATTTCAGTTCGCCTTCGTAATTGTAGATCACCACCGGTCCTGCCGCGCCAACCTGCAAGCCGGCTTCAAACCCCGCCGGGATCTGGACCACCGCGCGGACTCGCTTGTCTGAGATCTGTTGCTTCCAGTCTGCCGCCGTGGGCAGCACCCGTAGCTTCTTGGACTCCTTGAGTTGGGTCACGACACCGCGCGAATCCTCGCCACCCACGACCATGACGGTGGGGGTTTCGCTTCGGGCCTTCGTGAAGGCGCCGGCAGCGATCTTGCCGACGCCAAACGTCAGCGCAGGCATGACGAACGTCGGGATAATGATCATGGACATCAGCGAGCGCCGGTCGCGCAGCGTATCCTTGAGCTCCTTGAGATAGACGGTGAGGACGTTGGAGAAATTCATGAGTCGTCCCTCAATTTTTCAAGGCAGCCATCAGAGCTGCCTCGCCGCCGACGGCCTTCACAAAAACCTCCTCCATGTCCGGTTCGCCGAAGCGAGCCCGCAGTTCGGGAACTGTCCCCTCCGCCACGAGCTTGCCGCCGTGGATGATACCGACGTGGTCACAGAGTTTCTCCACCTCGCTCATGATATGCGTGGAGTAGATGACGGTTTTGCCGCGGTTGCGGCACTCCTTGACGAAGCCGACGATGGCCCGCGCGGTCATGACATCGAGGCCGAGCGTGGATTCGTCGAAGATCATCACCGCGGGGTCGTGGACCAGCGTGCGCGCGATCGAGGTCTTCTGCTTCATGCCGGTGGAAAACTTGTCGCAGCGCCGGTCAAGGAACTCATCCATATCCAGCTCCGCCGAGAGCTGTCTGATTCGCGCCTTGATCGCAGCGGAATCCATGCCGTTCAACTCACCAAAATACGTGATCATCTCGCGCGCCGTCAGTCGGCCGTAGAGCGCGGTACTGGCGGCGAGGAACCCGACATGCGCGCGCACTTGCTGCGGTTCACGCTCCACATCGAAGCCCGCGACCGTGGCCTGACCACTCGAAGGCTTGAGGAGAGTGGCGAGCAGGCGAAGAGTCGTGGTCTTGCCGGCACCGTTTGCGCCCAGCAAGCCGTAGATCTGCCCTGGGCGGCAGCTGAAGGACACGTCATCCACCGCGGTAATCACGCCGCGTTTGTTGTCCTTGAACGTCTTGGTGAGGTGGTGGGCTTCAATCATCAATGGGAGAGACGGGGCAATTTTGATTTATCGCGGAAGGGCGGAGGAGCGCAAATACCGGGAATGCGGCGGGGAGTCTTTCATTTCCGCAGTTTTGCGAATCAAGTATTTGATTCATCTTTTCGCTGAATTCTTGCGCCTGGCAGGGGATCACCCCCGAGCAACCTATTGGTCAATAAAGCGGCGTCCATGGCGTGCCACTATACAAGCTTCCCGCCAAGGGAGCGCAAACTTTGGGCGAACGGTCGGCTTGGGCTTGGTGAGTGGCTTGACACGGTAAAACTCCAGAATGGCACGGCGAATCCTGCTACCAGGCAGGGGTGGACCGTGCGCTCCGCGCGCGGTGTTTGGATTCTGCGGCAATTTATTGCCGCGCGTGGAGCGCACGGTCCACCTCGATCCCGTTCGTTGGCGACAACGCCTTTTATTCTCAGGCTCCGATCGGATGCCAGATTGTCTTGAACTCCACGAAGTCGCGAATCGCGTAAAGACTCTGCGCGGACTCGCAGTACCAGTCCGTCGTCGTCTCACTCTTTAGCAGGCGCGCGCGTTTGACGCTGTCCGCCGCTCCGAGCGCGAGTGTCTTGCGCTCCTCGGCATTCGCGACCGCGGTGATCGCGCGCAGATGCGTGTGCGTGGCAAAGGTCGGCAGCAGCTCCTTGCGGAAACCCGTGAGCAAATTGACCACGCCACCCGGCAGGTCACTCGTCGCGAGCAACTCGCCAAGCACGATCGCCGGATACGGCTGCGCGCTGGACGCCAACGCGACAACCGTGTTGCCGCTGGTGAGAACGGGGATGATCAGCGATAAGAGCGCGAGCAACGGTTTTTCGTCGGGCGCGATGACGCCCACGATGCCCATCGGCTCCGTGACGGTGAAATTGAAATACGGAGCTGCGACGGGGTTCACACTGCCGAGCACCTGTTCGTACTTGTCCGCCCAGCCCGCGTAATAAATCAACCGATCCACGGTGGCGGTGACTTCCTTCGCGGCCGCTATCTTGGTCGCGCCGCCGAGCCGAATGGCGTCGGCGAGTTCACTCGCGCGAGCTTCCAGCATCTCACCCAAGCGGTAAAGAATCTGCCCGCGATTATAGGCCGTGCGCTTCGCCCAGCCCGGACCCGCCTTGGCCGCGGCCTCGACCGCGTTGCGCAGGTCCTTGCGCGTGCACTGCGGGATGTTGGCGAAGAAATTCCCCGCGGCGTCCTGCAGCGGAAACACGCGTGAGCTCTCGGAGCGGATAAACGCGCCGCCAACGTAGACTTTGGGGGTTTTGGTGATGGGAAGACGGCTCATGTGGTGGCGGCGTTGTCAGCTTCGATTTCGGTTTGAGGCGTGTCACCCTGGATGTACGTTTTCTCGCGATAGGCCCGGGCGACGAACACAAAGACTGCCACGCACCCGATGGAGAGCGCGGCGAAAAATTCATAGTAGGCGGCCCCCTGTAGCTTCACCGTACCGTCGGGATTGGCGATGAAGACGTGGACGAGCGCGGTGAACGCGTTCCCGGCGGAAACCGACAGGAGATAGAGCGACATCATGATCGATTTCATGGATTTCGGCGCCTGGGTGTAGGCGAATTCCAGCGAGGTGATCGAAACCATCACCTCGCCCGCGGAAAGCAGCGCATACGCGGGCATCTGCCAGCCGATGTTCGGCCTCAAGCCGGCCCCGAGCTGCGTCTCGATCCACGCGCTAACGAGGAAGGAAAGGCCGGTGACAACCAAGCCAAGCCCGATCTTGCGCAGCGGAGTCAGCGGGAACACCCGGTTGATCGCCGGATAGATCAAGTATTGGAACAGCGGAATGAACGCCAGGATCATGACCGCGTTAACGGCTTGGATCTGCGACGCCAGCCAGTTGATGCCAAGAAAATGGAGGTCCATCTTCTGCGCTTGGAGCACCCATTCACCACCGCTTTGATCCCAGAGCGACCAGAAGACTGCGACAAATGCGAAGATGGTGGCGAGCCGGCCGATCGCGGCCCAGCCCTCGCGATTGAACGTGTCGCGCAGGAAGGTTTTCCCGCCGGCCGGAATGTGCGCGAATTTATACCGCCCGAGCCAGAAGACCCAAGCGGCCAGCAGCATCAGCGCGGCCGGCACACCGAAGGCCAGTCCCGGACCCTTGTGTTCCAGCAGCCATGGAATGAGCAGGATCGAGAAGAAGGAACCGAAGTTGACTGAGAAATAGAACCAGCCGAAGGCGCGCGACAGCAGGGATTGGTTCGCCGGGCCGAATTGATCGCCAACATGCGAGGAGACGCAGGGCTTGATGCCCCCGGCGCCCAGCGCGATGAGCCCGAGACCCAAGCCGAGCCCCAACCGGGTGTGATCCAACGCCAGCACCGTGCTGCCCAAACAATACACCAGCGACAGCCAGAAGATGGTGCGGTACTTGCCCCAGAATGCGTCCGCGATAAGCGCACCCAAGGCCGGAAAGAAATAATTTGAGGCCACAAACCAGTGATACCACTGGTTGGCCTCGTTCTCGCTCATCACATCCTTCACCCCAGTGTGGTTCACCAAATATTGCGTCATGAACACGACGAGGACGGCGCGCATCCCGTAGAAATTGAACCGCTCCGCCGCCTCGTTGCCGATAATGTACGGGATGCCCGGCGGCATCTTGCCGGTGTTCACCGGGGCGGTGAGGTAGGAAGGCTTGGACATCGGAGATGAAAATTTCAACCGCAGACGACGCAGTGGACGCCGGGTTTAGTTAATGACCAATTGTTTGAATTTCTCTTCCGTTTCTCTGCGCTCTCCGCGGTTCAAACCAACTTGCAGTAATCAAGCAGACCCTGGCGGCCACCCTCGCGGCCGAAGCCGCTTTCCTTGTAGCCGCCGAACGGCGATGTCGGATCGAATTTGTTGTAGGTGTTCGCCCAGACCACACCGGCCTTCAGCTCCGTCGACATCTTCAAAATGCGCGAACCCTTGTCGGTCCACACGCCGGCACTCAGGCCGTAGGCGGTGTTGTTCGCCTTCTCGA
>JBDTJA010000016.1:0-9975 GCA_039936075.1 Opitutaceae bacterium
ACCGGCAGGCTCCCTCGGCCCAGCCAGCGATAGCCGCCCAGTACGACAAGCCCGATCACCGCTGCCAGCGAAAGGTACATTCGATGCTCAGCCATGGTCTGCGTAATCAACGGTACGACGCTCGAACTCGGAGCCAGGAGCGCGAAAAACCAGACTCCCGCGAAGCCCACCGCCGGCCGCCGCACGAGTGCGAAACAGGTGCCAGCAACGAGGCCGATCAGTAACAATGCCTGCCACCAAACTTCTCCGAGGCTCTGCACAATTGTCGTGCCATAGTCCACCACCAGCGGGCTCGGCCAAAACGCGAGGCGCAGGTACAAAATGATGGCGTGACATTGGGTGAGCGCGTAGTCCCACGAACTCACGCCACGCCCAAATCCCGCCGCCCCGCCTCGCTGACCCGCGGCGATCACGGTGTACGCCAGCAGCAGCCACGTCGCCGCCAGGCTGAGATAAAAGGTCCGCCGCTGTTGCCAGGCCCGGCCAAAACTTCCCGCGACAAACGTGCGGTCATACAGCAGCACCAGCACGGGGGCGGAGACCATGACCTCCTTCGTTGCCATGCCCACGAGGCACACGATCACGGTGAAGATCTGCCAGCGCCGCGGGGAAGCGGATTCCACCGCCCGAATAAAGCCGTAAAGCGTCAGTAGGTAAAACATTCCCATCAACGATTCCGACCGCTGGATCACAAAGGTCACCGACTCCGTCTGCAGCGGGTGCAGCGCCCAAAGGAGCGCTATGGCGAAGGCCAGTGGCAGTGCCGCGGCACCAAATTTTTCCCGCATGACTGGTCGCAGCAGCGTGCGCCGCATCAGCCCAAACAGCGCCAGCGCCGCCACGGCGTGGATCAGGGTGTTCGCGAGGTGATATCCCTTCACGTCGTAGCCACCGACCGCATAGTTGAGCGCCAGCGACAAGCTCACCATCGGCCGTCCCGTGGAACCCGTCGCGAAGGCCGGGGACGACAATACGTCACCCAGCCGATCCAAATGCCGGATCGTCGGGTTCTGCGTAATCGCCATGAAATCATCGAACACGAACGGCGCGTTCCAGCTGTTTGCATAGGCCGCGACGACCGCAAGCACGAGGGTGCCCCCCGCCAGGGCGATGGCCCCACGGGTCGTCAGGCCACCGGTTTTCACCGTGGTTCCCGCGGGCCCTGTACTCACGCTCGGGTTCGGCATAAAGGTTCGCCGGCAGCGTTGGCGGACACTCCCATGCAGGCAAGGCGCACTTAATGCCGCAACAGCTTGAAGCGATACGCCTGGATCCGGGCCAGATTCTGCCGCGCCAGCCGGTAGTTTGGGTCCAGGTGGAGCGCCAACTCAAACTGCGTCTGGGCCTCGTCCAGCCGGTCCAGCATCATCAGCGCCCCGCCCAGGACGCTGTGGCCCTCAACAAAACCCGGCTCGAGTCGCACCGCCCTTTCGGCATGCACCAGGGCCTCCGCCGGCCGGTTCAACTCCAACAGCGAATTGGCTAGATTGTAGCGCGCACCGGCATCGTTCGGCGCCAACGTTACGACCACGGCAAAGTGTGCGCATGCCTCGTCAACGCGGCCCGCCCTTGCGAGCGCCGTACCGAGATTCGTCTGCGCGCGGGCATTGTCCGGTCGTTGCGCCACGCTTTCGGTCCACAGCGCGAGCTCGCTGCGGTAAATCTCATTGCGCCGCACCGTGAGCATGCCGAGCCCCACGGCGAGCCCGAGCGTCATTAACGTGGCCCGGCGGCCCAGCGCGACTTGCAGACCCAGCCCCACCAGCAGGACCACGCCCGCCAGTGGGAGGTACATGCGGTGCTCAGCCATCGGTTGCAGGACTATGGGAACCACGCTGGACGTCGGCGCGAGCGTGAGCAGAACCCACGCACCCACCAAACCGATCGCTTTTCGTTTGGCCAGTGCCACTCCGGTGACCACCAGAATCAAACCCAACAGGCTCGCCCACACCACCGTCATTGCCGTTATGGGTAGCAGCGCAGATCCGTAGTCGAATACCAGCGGATCCGGCCACACCGCGAGGCGAAGATACTGCCCAATCACGCGGCATTGGTTCAAAGCATACGCCCAGCTCGAAACGCCCTGGCCAAAACCCACATGCCGCGCCGGCAGGTCGCGCATGAGCCAACCGAGGAGCAGCCAGCTACCCGCCAGCCCCAGATAAAATCCCCACCGCTTCCGCCTGATCTCACCCCAAGTCCCCGCGACGAGGGTGCGATCATAGAGCAGCACCATTACGGGCGCCGTCACGATCACTTCCTTGCTCGCCGCGCCCAGCCAGCAGGCGCCGATCGCCAGCGCCCACCACCGACGCGGCGCCGGTGATTCGGCGCCACGGATGAAGCCATAAAGCGTCAGCAGATAAAAGAACCCCATCAGCACTTCGGTGCGCTGCGAAATATACGTCACCGCTTCGGTCTGCAGCGGATGCACCGCCCACAACAGCGCCACCGTCCACGCCAGCGGCAGCGCGACCGCGCCCCACCGCTCACGCCAACCAAGACGCAGAAGCGTCCGGTGCACGACGCCCATCAGGACCAGCGCCGCCAGCGCATGCAGCACGAAATTCACCGCGTGATAGGTCCAGACTGCCTCGCCTCCGAGCGCGTAGTTGAGGGCAAAGGAGAGGTTCGCCAGCGGCCGGCCCGCCAAACCGCTGCTGGCCGGTGGCACCAGCACCTCACTCAGTGGCCACAGGTGCCGGATCGTCGGATTCTGCGCCACCGAGTTCAGGTCGTCGAAAACGAAAGGTGCCGACAAGCTGTTCGCATACACGATCCCCACGGCGAGCACGACCCCACCCGCCGCCAGCCCAATGCCCCGTCCGCATGGGCGGTCAGACACCAATTCCGGTTCCGCGCGGCCGGGCTCGAGCGCTGGAGGCACTTCCGGCATGATCCTTCCTCCCCCTTACACCGCGTGTTGCGTGATGAATCGCATGATCTCTCCCGGATCAGCTTGAAGCCGGTGCTTGATAACCAGGCGCGACTTGAGCGCCTCAAGCGAGGGGTCGGTCGGCGTGATCCCGATCGCCGCGTGAATCGTCTCGGGAAATTTAGCCGGGCTCGCCGTCGCCAGCACCACGCTCACGCGGTCGGACGCGAGCGCCTTGAAGCCGCACGCCGTGTGCGGGTCCACCACATAGCCGTAATCGCGGTACACCCTTTGGATGATGCCGGGGATCTCCGCATCGCTGCAGCGCGAGGCGCTGAACATCCCGCGATCCCAATTCTCGACCCGGGTGCAGCCCGTCGTCTTGAACTGCTCCATCATCGCCCTCAGGCGCTCGGGATCGCGGCCGACGCGGTAATAGAGGAAACGCTCAAAGTTGGACGCTACCTGAATATCCATCGAAGGCGCGAGGCTCGGCGCCACCCCGGCCAGGCGATATTCTCCCGACTCAAAAAACCGGCAGAGAATATCGTTCTGGTTCGTCGCGATCTTAAATCCCCGGATGGGCACGCCCATCTGCTGAAGCAGCCAACCCGCGAGAACGTTGCCGAAATTTCCCGTCGGCACTACAAACTCCACGTTATCCCGCTCCGCGTCCGGGAGTTTGAGCCACGCGTAAAGATAGTAAACGCACTGCGCGAGGATGCGCGCGAGGTTGATGGAGTTCACGGCCGAGAGCCGGTGCGCGGGCCGAAAAACGCGGTCGGAAAAAATGGTTTTCAACGCCGCCTGCGCATCGTCAAACGTGCCGTCCACTGCGAGCGCAAACACATTGGCTGCACCTGTGCAGGCCATTTGCCGCTCCTGCAACGGCGAGACCCGGCCATCGGGATAGAGAATGAAAATCGCCGTCCCCGGCTTGCCCAGCAACCCGTGAATCGCCGCCGCCCCCGTATCACCCGAGGTGGCACCGAGCACGTTGATCGTCTCGCCGCGAACCGCACATTGGTGTTCGTAGAGATTGCCCAGCAACTGCAAGGCAAAGTCCTTGAACGCCAGCGTCGGCCCGTGGAACAACTCGAGCACATACACGTTCGGCCCAAGCTTTTTCAGCGGGGCGATTTCCGGCGTGGCGAAAGTCGTGTATGACTTCGCCACGATGGCCTTCAGTGTCGCAGCCGGAATATCCGTCGCGAACACCCGCATGAACTCGTAACACAAGTTCGCATAGCCCAGCCGCGCGAAGCGGGGCAGGTCGCCCGAAAAATCCGGCAGCGACGTCGGCAGATAAAGACCGCCATCCGGCGCCAGCCCCGTGGCCACGGCATCGGAAAAGCCAAGCTCGGGGGATTGCCCGCGGGTGGATTGGAAGCGCATGGCTTGGCCGAAAACGGGCCGACCGGCCCTTACTCCTTGTCCAGCTGGAAGGCCGTGTGCGCGACCCGCGCGGCCTCATCGGCGCGGGCCTGGTCGATCACGATGGATATCTTGATCTCTGACGTGCTGATCAGCTCGATGTTGATGTCCACGTCGGCCAGCGCCTGGAACAGCGTGGCCGCCACGCCCGAGTGCGTCTTCATGCCGACACCGACGACGGAGAGTTTTGCGATATGCTCGTGAATGGTGACCTCGCCTCCGCCGATGGACGCGAGGACGGGCTTGAGTGACCTGACAGCCTTGGCCGTCTCCGTCTGCGGGACGGTAAACGTGAGGTTGGCGACGCCCTGCCGGCCGACGTTCTGCACGATCATGTCGACGTTAACGTTGGCCTCGGACAGCGCTCGGAACACTTTCGCCGCGGAACCGGGCTTGTCCGGGATGTTGCTGACGATGACCTTGGCTTGGTCCTTGTCCACGGCCACGCCGCGGACCACGACTTTTTCCATGTAGGCGACTTCTTCTTTCACGATGGTTCCTGGGTTATGGTTAAAACTGGAGCGAACTTCGAAGACGACGCCATACTTTTTCGCGAACTCGACGGAGCGCGACATCATGACCTTCGAACCCGACGACGCGAGCTCGAGCATTTCGTCATACGATATCTCTGGCAGCTTGCGGGCGTCCTTAACCACCCGCGGGTCAGCCGTGTAAACGCCGTCGACGTCGGTATAAATTTCGCATTTGTCGGCCTTGATTGCCGCCGCGAGCGCGATCGCCGTGAGATCCGAAGCGCCGCGGCCAAATGTGGTGACGTTCCCCTCCTCGTTGATGCCTTGGAACCCGGCCACGATGACCACGCGGCCCAGCTTCAGGTCCTTTTCGATGGGCTTGGCGTTGATCGTCTTGATCTTCGCCTTGGTGTGAACCAAGTCCGTGAAAATGCCGGCCTGCGCGCCCGTGTAGCTGACGGCCGGAACCTCGAGCGCATGCAGCGCCATCGCGGTCAGCGCCGAGGTCTCCTGCTCGCCGATCGCCAGCAACTGGTCGAGCTCGCGCTCGTTGGGGAATTCGTGGACCGACTTGGCCTTCGCGATGAGCTCGTTCGTCACGCCGGAGCGCGCCGATACGACCACGACGACTTCGTGACCCTCGTCGCGCGTTGCCTTGATGCGCTTCGCGACAATCTTGATGCGTTCGACGTCACCCACAGAGGTGCCGCCATATTTTTGGACGATGCGTGCCATAGCGGTAAAATTATTCGGTGAAATCGCCGATGCGAAGCAGGAGCGGCTTCTCGAGCACACACCGCAGCCGGGCGAGATGCTTCAGCGTCGCGCGGATCGCGCGCTCGTCGCTCTGGTGGGTGGTGAGGACCAGCGAAGCCGCGCCGGCGGGCTCTTGCGCGCTTTGGATCACGCTCGCAATGCTGACCTGCTTGGCCGCCATCGCCGCGGCGATCTGCGCCAGCACGCCCGGCTCATCGCTCACCGTCATGCGCAAATAGTAACGCCCGCGGATATGCTCCGGGGGAGCGAGGCGGCAGGACTTTTCGCGCCGGGGGGGCGCACTGCTTTTGCGGGCGGTGACAAAGGCCCGCCGGTCGTTCTTCAGCAGCCCAATCGCGTCGACCACATCGCTGATCACGGCACTCGCCGTGGCGTCCTGACCTGCGCCCCGGCCGATATAGAGCGTGGTGCCGGCGACGTCGCCCTGCACGGAAACGGCGTTGAACACGCCGCTGACCTTCGCGACGACATGGCTCTCGGGGAGCAGCGTGGGATGCACCCGCACACTCAGTTCGCCCGTCGAAAAATCACGGGTGATGACCGCCAGCAACTTGATCCCGTAGCCGAGCGAGGCCGCGTTCTTGAAATCACCAGGCGTGATCCGATCGATGCCCTCGACAATCATTTGCTCTGGTTTCACCCACGTGCCGTGGGCCAGATAAGTCAGCACCGAGGCCTTGTGGGCCGTGTCCCAACCCAACACATCGAGTGACTCGTCGGCCTCCGCATAACCCAGCCGCTTCGCCTCGCCCAAGACCGCGGAATACGGCGCATCCTGCTCCTCCATCTGCGTTAGGATGTAGTTGCACGTGCCGTTGAGGATGCCGTAAATGAGCGGGAAACGATTTGCCACGAGGCCTTCGCGCAACGCCTTGATCAGCGGAATGCCGCCTGCGACGCTCGCTTCGAACAGGAAATGCCCACCGTGGCGGCGGGCTGTCTCGAAGATTTCGGCGCCGTGCTTGCAGATGAGGGCCTTGTTCGCGGACACCACCACCTTGCCGCCGGCCAAGGCTGCGAGTGTCACGTCCCGCGCCACCGTCGTGCCCCCGATGAGCTCGCAGACGATGTCGATGTTCGGATCGGTCGCGACCGACAGGGGGTCGGTGGTGAGTTTTCCGGGCGGAAGTTTGACGCTGCGCGCCTTGCGTCGGTCGCGCACGGACGCTCGCGCGAGCTCGAGTTTCACGTCCAGGCGCGACTCCAGCTCCGGCCGGATGCGCGAAAGGTGTTTCCACACGCCCTGCCCGACCGTGCCGAGGCCGCAAATGCCGATGCGAATGATAAGGGGCTGACTCATGACTTCGGGAGGTCAGACTTTTGGCCAACCTTGTGCTCCGCTCCGGCGAACAGGCGGGAAATGTTCGCGCGATGCCGCAGGATCACGAACACCATGACCGAGGTGCAGGCGCCGAGGATGAGCGGGGTGGTGTGGCGCAGCCAGGCCGTGAGTGTCAACGCAACTGCCGCCAGCATGGAGGCCAGCGAAACGTACCGCGTCACGGCCAGCGTCAGCCCCCAAACAGCGGCCGCCACGATTGCGCCGAGTGGAAAGAGCACGAGGAAGCCGCCCGCGCCCGTCGCCACACCCTTGCCGCCCTTAAAATGCGTGAAACAGGAGAACGAATGACCCACCAAAGCGGCCGCGAGCCCCACGACCCCCAAGAGCTTTACGTCAGCGACCGCCACGGCGGCATTGCCAAAGGCCAGTTCCTTCCAGCTGAAGAACACCGTCGGCCAACCCGCCGCCACCGCCCCCTTCATGGCATCAAGAAAAGTCACCAGATTACCCGGGCCGTGGCCGAGCACGCGGCGCACGTTGGTCGCGCCCGGACTCTTGCTGCCGACTGCAAAGATGTTCACCCCCTTCGCGCGCGCGACGAGGTACCCGAAGGGCAGCGAGCCCAGCAGGTAGCCAGCAACGATGACGATGAGGAGGGTAACAACCATGGGGGAAACTTACAGCTGCACGAACTTCGCGAGTTTGATCGCGCGGTGCGACTTTAATTCCCGACGCGCAGTCTCGCTCGGCTCGCTGTCGAGATTGATGACCATGAGGGCGGACTGCCCGGCCTGCTGGCGGCTCAGCGACATGTTCGCTATGTTTACCTTGTCCTTGCCAAGCAGCGTGCCGACGTAGCCGATCATGCCGGGCTCGTCCTCGTTCTCGATGATCAAGAGCTTGCCCTGCGCCTCAGCTTCGACGCCGCGACCATTGAGCTCTACCAAACGCGGCAGGCTGGCCTTGCCGATCAGGGTGCCGCGCGCGGAATGCACGCTGCCATCGCCTGCGATCGCTTCGACGGCGATCAGCTCGGTGTAGTCCGTCTCGTCCGTGGATTTGACCACCTCCACCTTCACGCCAAGGCGCTGCAGCGCAGTCGGCGCGTTCACGAAATTGATCGATTCGCCGCTGATGCGACGCAGCCAGCCGCGCTGGATCGCGCGCGTGACGGCATTGGCGTCGAGATCGACCATCTTGCCCCAGTAGGTGATCCGCAACGACGCGATCTGCGCCGGCGCCACCTGCTGAACCAAGGTGCCAAGCTTCGCGCCGAGATCGAGATAGGGCCCGAGAATCTTGAGTGCGGCTGCGTCCATGCTGGGCATGTTGACCGCGTTGCGGATAATGCCACCCGCGAGCACGTCCACAATCTGCTCGGCCACTTCGAGGCCCACGGCATCTTGCGCCTCGGCGGTCGAGGCGCCGAGATGGGGCGTGAGGACAACATTCGGCAGCGCGCGAAATTCGCTCTCTTTTGCGAGGGGCTCATCCTCAAATACATCGAGACCCGCGCCGGCGACGTGGCCGGATTTCAGCGCGGCGAGCAGCGCCGTTTCCTTGATGATACCGCCACGGGCGCAGTTAAATAGCCGCACGCCCTTTTTGCACTTGGCGAGCGCGGCCTCGTCGATGAGGTGCAGCGTCGCATCGGTCAGGGGCATGTGGACGGTGATGAAATCCGACTGCGCGAGGAGCTCGTCGAGCGTCAGCGCCTCAACCTGCATCGCCTTTGCGCGGCTCGGGGCGAGATAGGGATCGTAAGCCAGCACGCGCATGCCGAACGCCTGGGCACGCTTCGCCACTTCGGATCCGATCCGGCCGAGGCCGACGATGCCGAGCGTCTTGCGGAAAAGCTCGCTGCCCGAGAAACTCTTGCGGTCCCACTGCCGGGCTTTCATCGACGCCGCCGCCTGCGGCACGGGGCGGGCGCCGCAGAGGAGGTGCGTGAACGTCAGTTCGGCCGTGGCAATCGTGTTACCCGAGGGCGTGTTCATCACGATCACCCCGCGCTCCGTGGCCGCCTCGACATCGACATTGTCCACACCGACGCCCGCGCGACCGACGACCTTGAGCAGCGGCGCCGCGGCCAACACCTCGGCGGTGATCTTCGTCTCCGACCGCACCGCGATCGCATGCACATCCTTCACCACCTCCAGCAGCTTGGCGGGGGCAGTACCGTAGGCCTCAATGATTTCGAGGCCCGGCTGCTGACGCAGATAGGCAACGCCCTTGGGTGAGATCTTATCGGCGACGAGGACTTTCATGGGGCAAAATGTCACCGAGGGAAAAGTCGCCTTGCCGGGCTAGCAAGGAAAACACGCGGGTATGACAAAGGGGCCCGTCCGGCCCCATGTCTAATTATTACTCAGGCCAACCACCTACGTCGCAAATCAGTCCATTTCATTCAACCATTGATTGGTTTGGAAAAGAGGTCGTCACACTGGAGGGGTCATGGTCCGCGTTGGATTCGATCCTGATTAGCGCCGGCATTTTCAAACATGCCATCCTCGCCTGTCCTGTCGCCGCGTAGTTGAAGGATTTGTGCCGGGAATACCCGAACCATCGAGATGCCCGTCGATTCAAACAGCCGCGGATGGGCCGCGCCCAGCTTGATCATGTTCCATCCCAAGTAGCTGATCGCCACAATCCTCCCACTGAATTCGCAACCGCCCCGTATCCGGTCCACGACTGCAACCGAAGAATATGAGTTCAACGCGATCACGCAGATTGGGTCGCGCGACTACCTCATACTCTATTCTCGGATTGCCCGGCAGTCGCAAAGCAAAGCGCAGAGCATCGGGCGCTACAAGTTCCGAAGAGTCACGGTTTTGCTGGGCGCGTTGACCGGCAGATCCGCGCTGCAAGCGGCACGGATTCAGGCGGGGCGTATTCCAAATTTCCTGAGCTCTTCGGATTAAGCGAATATTTTACGCTGATGACCGATTTATCCCGATAGTTCGCAAGGATTTGTACCTCCAACCCAGCGTAAACTTTGCCGTCACGGGACTGGAGATCAAACTGCGGCGTTACTTGGTCAGACCAGTGTTACTCGAGGCAATAGGTAAAGCATGACCCTAAACCATCCTTACGGGGCCCATTCGGCAAATTTTACGATCAGTAAAAAATTGCTG
>JBDTJA010000017.1:0-8358 GCA_039936075.1 Opitutaceae bacterium
TCGGCGTGAAATTCGAGGTGGTGGTCGCCGATGTCACTGAACATGAGGATCCGACCACGGATCCCAAAGTGATGGTGGCGCACAATGCCGCCTTGAAGGCCGACTGGGTCGCCGCGCGGCATTCCGAGGCTTATGTGCTCGGGGCGGACACCACGGTTTTCATCGATCACACCGTGCTCAATAAGCCGCGCGACCTAACCGAAGCGCGGGTTATGCTCCGGCGGCTGGCCGGGCGGACGCATACCGTGTTCACGGGGGTGGCTCTCCGGCGGCAACGGGATGGGATGAAGGTCGATCAGGGCGTGGCAAGCCAGGTGACCTTCCGGGCGTTTGACGACAGCGTGATCGAGGCCTATTTCCGGATTGTGAACCCGCTGGACAAGGCTGGAGCCTACGGGATTCAGGAGGGCCGGGAGCTGATTATCGCCGGCTGGGAGGGGTCATTTACAAATATTATGGGATTACCGATGGAAGCGACGAAACAAATTTTGACGGCACAGGGTCTGGTGGGCTGACTCTCCCCGCGTCCAGCTGGGTTATTCATGAGCCAAACCATCGTCACACCGCCCCTTACGCAGACGCTGCGGAGCGCTGCCACGCGCATGTGGGGCGAGCCCGAGTCGCGCTCGGTGATCATCGGCGTGATCGGAACGATTCTGGTTCACCTGCTTTTGCTGTTCATCGGACCGGCGCTGTTGCGCAGCGACCACTCCCATAACCCGGTCCGGCCGGCGGCGAGGCCGCGTCAGTTCAGCATCCAGCTCTCACCCGACATGGTGAAGCCGCTGCCGAAGCCGAAGTCGCCGATGAAGTTCGTCGAAACCAACCCCGACGCGCCGGACAATGCGCCCGACAAGACCAATAACTTTGCCGCCCGCAATCAGCAGGTCGCCCAGGAAAAGCCCACGCCCAACGGCAAGAGCGATCGGCCCGCGATGGAGGGCCAGAAGGAGATTCACTCGACGCAAATCGTCACCGGCCAGTTGTCCAAGCCCGTGGAGCAAACCCCCGTGCCGCCGGAGCCACTGTCAAAGCCCAGCGAGTCAAAAGTGATGGCGCCGAAGCAGGAGCAAGTTCCCCTCACAGGCTTCGAAAAGAAAGTCGGTGAAGATCCCACGGGGTTCGGGACCAATGTCGCCGCGTTGTCGGAAGCCGCAAAAAACACTCCTAACCGGGTTGAAGGCATGAGAGACGTTCCCTTGGTGGAGGGCGCCACCGACCTGCAACCTGCCATTGATCCGCATCATCCCCGCCCTCGGCTCCAAGTCGTCAAGACCATGCAGACACGACCGGCAATTTTCGAGGAACGCACGGCCGGCACGCAAAATGTCGGACTGCGGGGCATTGACGCCAAGTGGAGCAATTACGGCACGTACCTGCAAAAAATGGTGGAGATCGTCCAGGCTCAATTCGACAAGCTCAACTACGAGAGCCGGATTTCTCCGCCCGTGGGCACCACCGTCACGGTGAAATTTACCCTGAACAGCAAGGGCGAGGTCCGCATTACCGCTGTCGATGCCAGCAGGGGAAGCGATGCCGCGGCGAAGATCTGCACCAGCTCGATCGGCATTCCGTCGCCCTTCGGTCCGTGGACCGATGACATGAAGGCGATGCTCGGTGAGGAGCAGGAAATGACCTACGACTTTTATTATCAGTGAGCGCCGGGACTGATAGTTTTTGGAGGACCTTGCCGCTCGGTCGGGGAGTCGAGTTGCTCACGCATGATGCGAATGGCCTGGCCGCGTTCTCCAAACCAGCCGGCGTGCTGTCCCATCCGAATGACGGAGGCGACGAACCGCGCTCACTGTTGACCGTGCGTTACACCCTCGACGGGGAATTCTATCAATGGACCCCAGCGGAACGCACCGCGCCCGTGCAGCTGTGGCTGTTGAACCGGCTCGATTCCGCAACCTCCGGCGTGGTGCTCGCGTGCGCCGATGAAAAACTGGCCGGAGAAATCCGCGCGCAGTTCAAACGCAAGCAGGTCCGCAAGATTTATAACGCGCTGGTTTTCAGTGCCCCTCGCCAACCGACCGAGTTGTGGAAAGACACCCTCGCGGTCGTGAAGCGAGGCGGACACGTGCGCGCGGAGCTTAGCTCCGGCCGCATTCCGGCCGAATGCAAAATGAGCATGGTGCGAACGAGCCGCGGCGAGCCGCGGGTGTCGTTGCTGCGCCTCGAGCCGCACACCGGGCGCAGTCATCAGCTCCGCGTGCAGTGTGCCAAGCGCCACCTGCCCATCGTGGGCGATCAGACGTACGGGAATTTCCCCCGCAACCGCGAGTTTGCCAAGGCCACCAAGTCCAAGCGGATGTTCCTGCATTCGCTCGAGACGAGCTTTGACTACGAGTTTAACGGTCGCCGTCACGCCTTCGCGGCCCAGGCGCCGTTGCCCGAGGAATTCACCGCGGGACTCTGAGCGATCAGCTCACGCCCTGATTTGTCATTGCGGGGATTCCCGCGGCGCGGGACGACGAAGCAAAGGTGGATCGTGCGCTCCGCGCGCGGTGTTCCCAGACTCGGATGCCGCGCGCGGAGCGCACGGCCCACCCACGCCGCGGAAAGTCGTTCAGTCGGATCAAGGCGTGCGGCGCGCTGGGATCGGCTGAGCATTGACACGAACCGGCGCCACCGCCACTGCTTTTGCCGTGAACGGTCTCAACGCCTATTTTGGCAGCTTTGCTTTCTGGGGGTACTTTACCCGGAAAATTACTGGCGGCTGCCGCGAAACCTGAACCAAACGCCATTTTCGCAAAATCAGCCGCCCTCATCCGGGCGGCTTTTTTATTAACTGCCTCCGACCCCCCATCATGATCCTTCCCAAAACCAATCGTCTCACGCCGGAACAACTCGCCGAGATCACCGCGATCGTCGGGGACTTCGGCTGCAAAATCCAGCCCATCATCGGCGCCGTGCGGACGATCTACGCGATCGTCGGCGACGAGCGCGACGAGCTCATGATCAACCGGCTTGAGGGCCTGGCGTACGTGGAGCGCATCGATCGGATCCAATCGCCGTTCAAGCTCATGGACAAACGATCCGACCTTGCCAGCCATCGCATCCGTCTCGGCGGGGTGACCCTCGGCGAGGAACTGCTGATAATCGCAGGCGCGTGCACCATTGATCCGAAGAATCCCAATTATTTCTACGAGACGGCGGCCGCCGTGAAAGCAGCCGGCGCCCAAGTGCTGCGCGGCGGCGTGTGGAAACCGCGGACGAATCCGTACACGTTCCAGGGCGACGTGAAGTCACTCGATATCCTGATGGAGGCTTCGCGGCGCACGGGGCTGCCGGTGGACACCGAGGTGATGGAGGAAAGCCACATCAAGCTCGCGCTCGACGCGGGCGTGCACTCGCTGCAGGTCGGCGCGCGCAATGCCCTCAATTACTCGCTGCTGCGCTCGATCGGCCGCGCCATCGCGGAGCGCGACAACTGCGTTCTGCTCAAGCGCAGCATCCACATGGGTTCGCTGGCCGAGTTCATTTCCGCAGCGGAGTACATCGCGGCGTTCGGTAATCCGAATGTCATCCTCTGCCCGCGCGGCACGACGCCCACGCTCGATGGTTACCGCAATCACCCGGACGAAAGCATCACGCCGCTCCTCAAGGAGAAGACGTGGGCCCCCGTCGTAATTGATCCGTCGCACTCCGTGGGCAAGGCCGTCTACGTGCCCGCCTGTGCGCTCGCCGCCGTGGCGTACGGCGCGGACGGATTGTGCATCGAGGCCCACGTCAGTCCCAGCCACGGCATCGGTGATGATCCGAAGCAGGCAGTGACGCCCGAAGTGCTGGCCACCATCATTTCCCAAGCGAAGCAGCTCTGGAGCCTGCGGCGCGGAGCGTAGGTCGGGCTCTACACCCGACAGGTTCGGAACCCTCGGGATAAAATTCGACCTACAGCAAATTCAACTGCGAATCGTCCGGTGGCGTGACGGTGATCTTCTTCCTCGGCCGCGCCTGCGGCGCGGACACCGACACGCTGACGTCGTCGCTCTCCAGTTTGCCGAGAATCGTCTTGGCCCGGTCGATCACACTCAACGGGAGCCCAGCCAGCCGTGCGACCTGGATGCCGTAGCTGCGGTCGGCGGCCCCGGGGATGACCCGCCGGACAAACACGATCTCGTCATTCCATTCCTTCACCGCCACGGAGAAATTCCGCAGGCGCGGCAGATGTTTTTCCAGCTGGGTGAGTTCCTGATAGTGCGTGGCGAAGAGGGTGCGCGGGCCCCTCTCGGCATCGCGGTGCAAATGCTCGACAACCGCCCACGCGATCGAGAGTCCATCGTAGGTGGATGTGCCGCGACCGATTTCATCGAGGATGATGAGCGACCGGCTGGTGGCATTGTTGAGGATGTTCGCGGTCTCGTTCATCTCGACCATGAAGGTGGAGTTGCCCCGTGCGAGATCGTCACTGGCACCCACGCGGGAGAATATGCGGTCCACGAGTCCGATGCGGCAGGCCTTAGCCGGCACCCAGCAGCCGACTTGCGCGAGCAGCGTGATCAGCGCGACCTGACGGATGTAGGTGGATTTGCCCGCCATGTTCGGGCCCGTGATGAGAGCGATCTGCGCGTCGTCGCAGTTGAGAAGGGTGTCATTGGGCACAAACGCCTGGCTCGTGCCGCGAGCGAGCGCGGCATCGGGCGCCTTCAGCATTTGCTCCACCACGGGATGGCGCCCTTCCGAGATTTCCAAATCCTCACCTTCATCGAGGGTGGGGCGGCAGTAATTCCACTCGCGCGCGAGCACGGCCCAGCCGGCAAGTACGTCGAGCTCGGCCACCGCATCGGCGGTCTGCGCCAGCGCCACGGATTCATCGAGGATCGCGGCCACGAGCGCGTTGAAGAGCTCCAGTTCGCGGGCGAGCGCGTTTTCTTCGGCGTTAATGATCTCCTTTTCCTTCAACTTGAGCGCCTCGGTGACGTAGCGCTCGCCGCCGACCGTCGTCTGCCGGCGGATGTAGTCCGCGGGCACGAGGTGCAGGTTGGCCTTGGTAACCTCAATGTAATAACCGAAATTATTCGTGAAGCGGACTTTCAGACTCCGGATGCCAGTGCGCTCCTGCTCGGTGCGTTCGAGATCGGACAGCCAGGTCTTGTTGCCGCTCGTCAGCGCCCGCAGTTCGTCCAGCCGCAGATCGTGGGCCGCGCGGATGTAGTTGCCGTCGGCGAGGTCATTTGGGAGTTCGTCGGCGAGCCCACGCTGCAGCAACGCGAAGAGCATCGGAAGTTCGGCGATGCGGGATTGGTAACCCGTCGAGAGCAGACCGCCAAAAGCCGCCAGCTCCGCCAGCAACGCCGGCATCTGCTCCAGCGTGTCGCGGATGCCGCCGAGTTCGCGGGGATTGCGCAAACGGTTCTGGAGGCGGCCGAGGATGCGCGGGATATCGCGGACACTGGTGAGCAGCTCGCGCAACGCGCCCAGTCGTGACGGCTGGGCCAGCAGTTCGCCCACGAGCGACTGGCGACGGACAATCTCCGCCAGCTCGAGCGTCGGCGCCGCGAGCCAGCGCTCAAGCTGGCGCGCGCCCGGCGCCGTGGTCGTGCGGTTGATGGCGCCGAGGAGTGAGGCTTCGCGCGTACCGCGGATGGACGAGAAAATCTCGAGGTTGCGCAGCGTGGCGGGGTCGAGAAGGAGGGTGCGGGCACTGCGATACTCCTGCAACCCGCGGAGATTTTCGGGCTTCGCGCAAAGATTCTCCGTCGCGTAGAACACCAGCGCGCCGGCGGGCCCGAGCGCGGCGTGCGATTGGACGAGGCCAAAGCCCTGCAGGTTGAGCACGCCCAACGTGTCCATCACGGTTTTCGCGCCCGTGGCCGTCTCGAAATGATAGCCGGACAACTCCGTGACGAGGCGCCCGGTGCAGAACGCGTGCAACGCGTGGACGTCAACTTGATCATGCGGCGCCGCCGCCCAACGGGCGAGGGCGCCGTCGCTGACGAGCAACTCCGCCGGATCAAGCGCGGTGAGAACCGGCAGCAGATTCGCGATGTGGGCATCGGTCGCGAGGCGAAATTCCGCCGTCGAAAGATCGAGCCACGAGGCATGCAAACCCTGCGCATCGAGCGTCAGCGCGCAGAGATACTTGTTGCGCGTGGCATCGAGTTGGTTGGCCGCGAGCATCGTCCCGGGCGAAAGGATGCGTGTGAGTTGACGCCGCACGAGTCGGCCGGGCTGAGCGGTCTCCGCCTGGTCACAGATCGCCACCTTCTTGCCGGCGGCGAGGAGCTTGGAGACGTAGTTGTCGCAGGAAACGGACGGGATGCCTGCCATGGGATGGTCCTGGCGCTTGGTCAGCGTCAAGCCGAGCAGGCGCGAGGCGACGATGGCATCATCGAAGAACATCTCGAAGAAATCCCCCAGCCGGAAAAGCAGGATCGTGTCCCGCGGCAGCCCGCGTTTGACCTCGAAATACTGCTGCATCATCGGGGTAAGTTTCGGCTCCACGGTCATTCGTGCGGAAACGCTCATGGAAAGCCGCGGCGGCGCAAAGGAAAAACCGTTCGAGCGGCCGGGACAGGTCGGGCGTCACCGTTTCAACTGTTCCCGCCAATCTGCGTCGGTCAGGGGCAGTATGGGCGGCACTGCGTGGGAGGGCCAAGGGGACGCGGCGGTCCGGTTGAACGACGTCGGCAACCGGACCAGGGCGGCATCCACGCGGAAGAACCAGCAGTAGCTGAAGCGTTCCTGCTCGATCACCGTGGTTCGGTCGTCCGGGAGCGTGCCACGGAAGGCGGCGAACGTGCGCAGCAGGCGCGGAAAGCGAAAGGCAACCCCGTAAACGTCGCGGCGCAGGTAGCGGTCAAAGCCGGCGAGGTTGGCAGACGTTTTCCCTTCATGGGTGGAATAATAGGGAAAGTAGTACCAACCCATCGCCCCAAAGGGCAGAAAAGACGCATCACCCCAGTCAATGGCTCCGCGCTGCAGGGCCCGCGCACCGAGTGTGTCGACGATGTATTCGCGGTCATAGCGCATCTTGAAAAACACCACGAACGACAGCGACATCACCGCGAGAGTCGTGCAGACGTAGGGGAGCAATCGGCTTTTCTCGCTCCCGCGGGCCGCTCCCGGCGCCGCGAAAAATCCGAAGACCGCCACGTCCGCCAGGTAATAATCCCAACTGCCCTGCCGCAGCATCAGGAGCGACGTGCACCCCAAAGCGGCCAGCAGGAAGTCAGGCCGGACGCTCCTCACACCCAGCGCCACGCCAACGCCACCGAGGAAGCAAAGGCATTTCAGATATCCATAAAATACCGGCACTTGGAATGCACTGTGATCAAAGTCAGTTTTAAATCGCAGGTCCCAACCCAGACCGGCGATGAGCAGCACGATCGCGATCGAGCCGGCGAGGGCGCGCCGCCACCGGGCAGTCTCGCCATGCCTGCGCGAGCCCAAGACGATGCTGCCCAGCCCCACGGCCACACCCATCGTCAGGAGCGTCACCGGAAGCGGGCGCACCGATCCTTGGACGCTCCAGCGCGTGAGAAGCTGGTCGGTGATCACGTTCTGGGCATGCGTCTTATTCATGAATTTCGTCATGCACAGGAAAAAGCCCGTGGCCACCAGCGTCGCGATCATTGGCCGCAGCACGACGGCGGAGCCGACCGGAGAGCGCTTCAGCAGCGCGTTTACCGTCGCGTAGGCAGGCAGCACACCCCAAGCGACAGCTGATTGGCGGGTGCTGAGGGCAACGCACCAAGCAAGGGTGAAACCCAGCCAGTTCTTCCGTTCATAGCCCAGCAGGGCGAGCAATAGGCAGGTGAAATAGAGGGAGAATCCATTTATTTCCAAAAATTTCCAAAGGACGGTGGGGAAAAACAGCAGAATCACTGTGACAGCACACGCGAGCGGACCGGAGACGTCCCGTGCGGCCAGCAATTGGAAGCAGGCCCATGCCGCCACGCCCATCAATCCAGCGCAAACGCCATAGGTCGCAAGATACATGCTACCGGTCGCCGTAAAGACCAGCGCACCTAGACCCGAGAAACCGGCGGACCAGGGCTCCAGCCAGCCGTCGGTCCAAGGGCGGCCATGTTCGACGGTGAGGGCGATGGAACGGACATACCCGAAGGCGTCGTTCAGAGGGATCAGTCCGTTCGGAAAAACGGCGAATACCACAAGAGCTGCGGCCAGAGCCAGCAGGAGGGGGATCAGCCGGGCCATGGGCGTTAGTTCCAGCTCCAGCCATTCTTGTCGAGCGCATAGGCAATGCAGTCAGGCCCGAACCAGAAGACCACCCCATCGCTCACCCTAGCGGCGGCAGGAACGTATCAACCTCGATTGGAAGAGGGGCGCCAGAGGTCCCGGATTTCTACTGGCTCCCGCCCGCCGAGTCATGTCTCCTGCCGCGATGCTTCT
>JBDTJA010000018.1:0-8321 GCA_039936075.1 Opitutaceae bacterium
ATGGGCGTCGACGTCAACGAATACTTGCCGGCCGCCAAGCTCGGCGTGACCAAGGTCAACATCGACACCGATGGCCGCCTCGTCTGGACGCGCGTGCACCGCGAATATTTCCGCGATAATCCCGGTGACTTCGATTTTCGTCCGCCCGGCAAGATCTTCATCGAGGAATACGCGAAGTTCATCGCCAGCCGGAACGTGCTGCTCGGCAGCGCCAACCAGCTCGCCGACCTGCGCAAGAGCCTCGGCAAGTAAGCCGACGCATCCGCGTCGGTGTTGCCGCAACCTTGGCGTCGCACAACCGTTACGGACCGCGCCGCCCGGATTGCCAAATTCATGAGCAGGCTTAATCGGCGTTACAGTCTGCTGCTGTCACTTTTGTGCCTGTTTTCGACGCTGCGAGCGGAAGTACTGGTAGATGCCCCCGGCCGGTTCACGGTGGATATCGCGCAGCCGATCAAGCGACAGGTGAAGCAAAACGAAACGGACGATGGCACCGTCGTTATCTGCGATCTCTTCCATCGGGACAGCGACACGTTACAGTGGATAACGTACTCCGATTATCCGGCCGGAACCATGGCCGAAAGAAATCCGGTTAAGATTTACGACCGCTGGGCCAAAGGGGAAGCCGCCGCGAACGACGGCAAGGTCAGAACCAATGTCATCCAACAGCTCGGCGAAATTGCGGGTCGCGAATTCGTCATTGATCTCACAAAGGAAAACAAGGTGATCCGGGCCCGCGTTTATATCGTGGGCGATCGGACGTATCGGATTTGGTACAGTGGGCTCGCCGGTACCGAAAATAGTCCCGCCGTGCGGCATTTCCTGGATTCGTTTCGGTTGGTGCCCTGACTGGGCCCGCTTGCCGACGGCGGGCCCTCAGAGCGTCTTGCTGAAATTCAGCGAGGTTTTGGTCACCGCGTAGCCCATTCGCTGGTAGAAGACGTGCGCTTCCTTCCGTACGATATTGCTGCGGAGGGTAAGCAGCGTCCCGCCCTGCTGCCTGGTCCAGGACTCGGCCGCTTGCATCAACTGTCGGCCAATGCCGCGACCACGCTCGGGGGCAGTCACAATTAATCCCATGACTTCGCCGCGCGGATCCACCACCAGCCAGCGTCCGAGCTGCACATGCACCCAGGCGACCACGGCGCCGTCCGGACTTTCTGCCACAAAGATTTGCTGCGCCCGATCCATCGTGACGTGCTCGAAGCGCCGCTGGAACTGAATCTCCGTCGCGGGATAGCCGAGTTCGCCAGCTAGTCGCGTCAGCGCGGGCGCGTCCGCCACGCGCACCTCGCGTATTACTGTCCGCGATTCCTTATTTAGGGCAGCCACGGAAACTTGCGGGCGTCGGGTTTGCGTTTCGTCCGCTGCGCCGAGTGAAATTCCTTCGCTTCCTCGCTCATGTAATAAAGCAGCGTGGCGTTGCCGGCCAGTTCCTGGATGCCCGACTGGCCGTCGAGTTCGGCATTAAAACCGCTTTTCAGCAGCCGGATGGCCAAGGGACTCTTTTCAAGAATTTCCTTGGCCCATTTCACCCCTTCTTCCTCCAGCGCGGCGACCGGCACGACCGTGTTGACGAGGCCCATTTCTAGGGCCTCCCTGGCGCTGTATTGGCGGCAAAGAAACCAGATTTCGCGCGCCTTCTTCTGACCGACGCTGCGCGCGAGATAGCTCGCCCCAAAGCCACCGTCGAAGCTGCCCATCTTGGGTCCCACCTGACCGAAAATTCCGTTATCCGCGGTGATCGTAAGGTCGCACACGAGATGCAGTACATGGCCGCCGCCAATCGCGTAACCCGCCACCAGGGCGATGACGACCTTCGGCATCGAGCGGATGAGCTTTTGCAGATCGAGAACATTGAGCCGCGGCACGCCATCTTTTCCCACGTAACCGGATGGGCCGCGCACGCTCTGGTCGCCGCCGGCGCAGAAGGCGTATTTGCCGTCCGTGTGTGGGCCGGCACCCGTCAGCAGCACGACGCCGATGGACTGATCTTCCCGGGCATCGGCAAAGGCGTCATACATCTGCGAAACCGTTTCGGGCCGGAAGGCATTGCGCTTCTCCGGCCGGTTAATGGTGACCTTCGCGATGCCGTCGGCCTTGTGATAGAGGATGTCGGTGTAGGTCTTCGCGACCTTCCATTTGGGGAGGCTCATGAGAAAAAATGTAGGAATAAATCCGGCCGTGTCGATGGGCAGCATTCGCGAGTTTGCCGGGCAGAACCCGCGGCCATTTTACTGGAAACCGTTGCAAAACGCCGTTTCGCTGTCCGAGTCCAACCCGCATGTCGACCCCCTCTCCTCTGCCGCTACGCACCACTGCCCGCATCGGGCTGACCATCGGGGCGCTGGGTGTGGTCTTCGGTGACATCGGCACGAGCCCGCTCTACAGCATGAAGGAGTGTCTGGCCCATCTCCCGGCCGGCGTGGGCACCGAGGCCGGGGTGTTGGGCGTGCTGTCGCTGATGTTTTGGTCGTTGGTCCTGATTGTCTGCATAAAATATCTTTCGTTTGTCACCAAGGCCGACAATGAGGGCGAAGGGGGCATCTTTGCCCTTCTGGCTCTCCTCCACGGCGCGAGTGAGCCCGAGCGCCGCCACAAGCTTGGCTTCGTTGTGATGATGATCCTGGTGGGCGCCGCGCTGCTTTACGGCGACGGGATTATCACGCCCGCCATCTCGGTGCTGGGCGCCGCCGAGGGTCTGATCGCCATCGATCCCGCTTACCAAGGCGCGGTGCCGTGGATCGCCGCCGTGATTCTCGCCGGCCTATTTTGGTTCCAGCACAAGGGCACGCGGCACATCGGAAACATTTTCGGCCCCGTCATGGTGATCTGGTTTGCGACGCTCGCCGTGCTCGGCAGCTGGCACCTCGCGCAAGATCTCAGCGTGCTGCGCGCCCTCAACCCGGCCTATGGCCTCGCGCTGCTCCGTCACTCGCCCCTGGAGATTTCCGCCTTGCTGGGTGCGGTGGTGCTCACGGTCACCGGCACCGAAGCTCTCTATGCCGACATGGGCCATTTCGGCCGGAAATCCATCGTCCTCGCCTGGTATGGCGCGGCGTTTCCAGGCTTGGTCCTGAACTATTTTGGCCAAGGCGCTTACGTCCTGTCGCACGGCCCGACGGAGAATCCGTTTTTCGCCATGGCGCCCCAAGGGGTGCCGCGGATGCTGCTCACCGGTATTTCGATTGTTGCCGCCATCATTGCGAGCCAGGCGCTGATCTCGGGCGCGTATTCGTTGACGCGCCAGGCCATCCAGCTGGGTTATTTTCCCCGGCTGAAAATCAACTACACCAACGCCGAGCAATCGGGCCAGATCTACATTCCGTTTGTGAACACCGTGCTGGCCATCGGCTGCATCCTCACGGTTGCACTTTTTGGTTCCACCGATCGCCTGACCGCCGCGTACGGCATCGCCGTGACCGGCACGATGGCCATCACGACCATAGCGTTTTTCCTGGTCGCTCGCCGACTCTGGCGGTGGTCGCTGCTCCGCGCCCTCCCCATCTGCGGTCTCTTCCTGCTCATCGACCTGGCGTTCTTCGGCGCCAACGCCGACAAGATCGTCCAGGGCGGCTGGTATCCCTTGGCGATCGGCGCTGCGGTCCTTTCGATCATGCACACATGGAAGATGGGGCGCACCGAGATCTTCCAGCGGGTCTACGGCAACAATGTCACCGAGACCGAGCTCACCAGCATTGCGCGCAGCCAACACGTTACCCGCGTGAGCGGCAGCGCCGTCTTCATGGTCGGGTCACCCCGGGGCACGCCGATCGCGCTGCTCCACCATGTGAAATCCAACCGCTCTTTGCACCAGACCGTCGTGCTCTTAAGCATCATGACCGAGGAAGTGCCCACCGTAGCGGCGAACGTGCAACTGGTCCTGTCCGAGATCGGCGAGGGCATCTGGCGGGCGGTCGGCCATTACGGGTACATGCAATCCCCCGATGTCAGCGTGCTGATGGAGGAGATCAAGGCGCGCGGCGTGCCGATCAACCCGCAGGCCACCACTTATTTTTTCAACCGCGAGATGATCATCACCGGTGGCAACGCCCGGATGTGGGAATGGCAAAAGAGCCTCTATGCGTTCCTCGGACGCAATGCCCGGCCCGCCAAGGATTATTACCAAATTCCGCCGTCGCAGATCATCGAGATCGGCCTGCCGCTCCAGCTCTGAGGTCCGCCACGCCCGGCCTATTTCAGAGCCGACTCCGCCGCACTCGCAGCCGCGGCAAAGATTTCCTTTCGGTAGGCCGCGTCCTGCTTTCGGTCGGTGCCCAGCTCCAGCACGCGAATGCCGTACCGGGGCAGTTTCGCTACCAAATTCGCCAGATGTTTCAGGTCGCGCACGCGCACATGCGTCACACCATGGGCTGCGCAAAGTTTCTTGAAATCCGCCTGCTGCGGGGTGGCAAAGAACTCCTCAAACGGCGGATTGAACTGCGCGATGGGCAAATGCTCGAAGATGCCGCCGCCCTGATTATTGATGAGCACGATGGTCAGGCTGCCCTTGAATTTCGGCCGAATCAGGAAGCCATTCGAATCATGCAGCAGCGCCAGGTCGCCAGTCAGCAATACCGCCGGACGATTGCCGTGCGCCATGCCGAGCGCGGTGGACAGTGTGCCATCGATGCCGTTGGAGCCGCGGTTAAAATAGAACTGCGCTGCCCGGTCCGTTGCCGGCCAGAAATACTCCACGTCGCGCACCGGCATGGAATTCGCCACGAAGACGGGCGTGAATTTTGGCAGTTGTCGCGCCAGCACCCCGACCACCCGGCCTTCAAATTTTTTCGCCGCCTTCGCGAGGGACCGGTCGAGACTTTGCACCGCCGCCCTCTCCGCCCGCTGCCAGCTTTCGGCGTAATCAACCGGGCCTTTTCCCGAAATCACCGCGCTACCCACGAAGGCGGCCAACCCGCCGTGGACGTGGCGCGTGGCGAGATGCAGGGCGTCGAGATTCTGCGCACGTTTCGTCACCAGCCACACTTCGGGGGCAGACTCCTCCAGCCACCCGCGCAACGGCTTGCTCGTCGGCCAGCCGCCGATGCACAGCACAACTTCGGGTTTGAGCCTTTTCCCGGTCGCTGCGCTGCGCACGATGGAATCATAGCGCGTCACGAGTTGGGGAAATTGCGCCGCCTCGTCGCGCAATCCGGAAAGTCCATCCGCCAGCACCGGCCAACCCAAGTCGCGTGCCAGCGCCGAGAGGAGGCCTATCTCCACGGAGGACGGCCGGCCCTCAGCCGGACCCACGACGATCAGACCGCGCTGGGTGGAGGGAAAATCCATCGAATCCAGCAGTGACGCGGCAATGGGCGGCGGCTGCACCGCGGCGAAAAACGGGTCGATTTTCAGCGTCTTTCTCAACGCCGTCACCGTTCCATCCTCGATGGGTGGAAGCGGATCGCGAAACGGCGCGTTGAGATGCACCGGGCCCGCGACCGGCCATTGCGCCCGGGACCACGCTTGCACCACCGTTTGCCGCAGGTAACGCAGCAGCGCGAGGCTCGCGACGGGCACGGCGAGCTCGTGGTAGAAACTCACGTGGCTGCCATAGAGCTTCTGCTGGTCAATCGTCTGCCCCGAGCCGCACTCGCGCATCTCCGGGGGACGATCCGCCGTGATGACAAGCAGCGGCACGCCGCTCTCCTGCGCCTCAATCACCGCCGGGAAATAATTCGCGCCCGCCGTGCCACTCGTGCAGAGCAGCACAACCGGCTGGCGGTGACGCCGGGCTAGGCCCAGCGCAAAAAATCCGGCCGAGCGTTCATCCAGCACTGGGATGCATTCGATCCCGGTGTGCTGGACAAACGCGATGGTCAGCGGCGTCGAACGCGATCCGGGCGAGATGACCGCCTGCCGGACGCCCAGCCGGTGCAGCGTCTCCACCAGCACGCTGCCCCAGAGACTGTTGGTGTTGCGAAAATCGAGCATGGCCAGGTCAGATCAGGCGCTCAGCGCGCCGAGCATGGCTTTAAACTTCCACTCCGTTTCCGCAAACTCCTTCTCCGGATTGGAGCCGGCGACGATCCCGTTGCCTGCGTAAACCCGGGCACTTTTCCCATCCACCAACGCGGAGCGAATCCCGACAAAAAATTCCCCGCCGCCGCGTGCATTCACCCAACCGATCGCGCCGGCGTACAAACCGCGGGAAAAGCCTTCGAGCTCACGGATGTGCGCAATCGCCGCCGCCGCGGGCAATCCCCCCACTGCGGGCGTCGGATGCAACAGCCCGAGCGCATCCATCAACCGCACCTCGGCGCCCAATGCCGCCCGCACCGGCGTATGCAGGTGCTGCACATTCGCCAGCCGGCGCAGGCCCGGTTGATCGGCGTAGTCCGCCGTCAGGCCCAGCTGTTCCAGCCGGCCCACGATCGTGTCCAGCACGTGACGCTGTTCCCGCAGGTCCTTTTCGCTGCGCAGGAGCGACGCTCCCAGCGCGGCATCTTCACTCGCGCCCACGCCGCGCCGGATCGTGCCGGCCAGTGCCTCGGTCTCGAGCACGCCCTGACTCACACGCAACAGCCGCTCGGGACTCGCGCCGATGAAGCTCTGGCCGCGGCCGTTCGCGAGTGAGAAGGCGTAACATTCGGGAAAGCGCTGACGCAGGCCGTTCAACACGCGCAACGGGTGCAGCGGAATGGAAGTCATGAGATCAATCGCCCGCGCCAGGACGATTTTCTTGAACTCGCCGGCGTCGATCTGTTTCAGCGCCCGCGCCACCGAGGCACGGTAGTCGCCCTTTTCCTGCGTGGAGAAATTCGGCGCGATGGACGGCTCGGTCTCGGGAGTTTCGCGATAAAGAAACTGGGAGAATTTTTCGTGGGCGCGCCAGACGCGGTTCGCCAGCGCCGCGAGATCTGAGTCGGCGGCGATGAGCAGATTCGCCACCGCGGTGGTCGTCGCCCCCGCGCGCGCCACCTGCCAGCGCGGCACAAACACGCGGGCCGCCGGAAACGGATCGCCGGGCTCCGCCTCGGCGTTGAAGGCAAACGCCGCGAAAAAATGCGGCCCGCCAAAGGGCGCCTCCACATCGCCCACCGCGATCGTCTGCGCCAGGGTCTGGTCGATGAACCGTTGCACGCTCGCAAACCGATCGGGCCCGCTCGCCTCGTGCGTGACCGCAACCTCGGCGCCGGAGATCGCGGTCTCCAGCGTCGGCCGTTCCGCGTAGAAATGCGGCTCGCCCGGCTCAAAGATGGATTCCAGCACCGCCAGCGGATCCAGCGCGCCGACCGCGAGCGAAATGCTCACGAGCTTGGCGTGGCCATCCTTCACCGCCGCCGCCCGGCAATGCGTCAGGAACGCCTGCAGCGCCTCGGGCGAGGCGTTGTTCGCCGGATGCAGCGGCAGGATCGTCACGACTTCGCGGCCGCCTTGTCCGCCGGTTGCGGCCGGGGAAACAACACGAGGGACTCGGCGACCTTCCGGCCGGTGAGCCCGGAGCCCCAAACGAGTTCTTCCGGCCACGTCGCCGCCGGCGTATGGCCGAGCACCGCGTTGATTTTTTCCGTCGTGGACGGCATCACGGCCTGCACCAGCGCCGCGCCCAAGCGCAATGCCTCGGCCATGGTCGCGAGCGACGTGCGCAGCAAGGCCTGGTCCGGTTCCGCGGTGGACTTGCCGAGTTTCCACGGCGCCCGCTTCTCGATGTAGGCATTGGTCGCGGTGATGAACGCAAAGGTCTTGTCCAGTGCGGTATGAAACTGGAAACCCTCGCACAGCGGGATGACTTCGTCCCGGGTCTTCGTCCACAGCGCCTGCAACTCCTGCTCCGCGTCCGCGGCCGGACCGGCCGCCGGTATCACACCCGCGCTGAAACGCGTGGTCATGTTGAGCGTGCGGTTGACGAGGTTGCCGAAATTGTTCGCGAGCTCGCTGTTGTAGCGGACAAGAAATTGCGCGCGGGTAAAGTCACTGTCCTGGCCGACATTCATTTCACGGATCAGGAAATAGCGCAGCGCATCCACGCCAAACTCGGTGGTGTAATCCGCCGGGACAATGAAGTTGCCCGTACTCTTGGACATCTTCGCGCCGTTGACCGCCCACCAGCCGTGGACGAGCAGCGATTTCGGCTGCGCCAGTCCCAGGGCTTGCAGCATGATCGGCCAGTAGACCGCATGGGGGGGCACGAGAATGTCCTTGCCGATGACGTGAATGTCCGCCGGCCACTGGCCGGTGTCCGCCACCGCTGAGTAATAATTCACCAGCGCATCAAACCAGACATACGTCACATACTTGTCGTCAAACGGCAGAGGAATGCCCCACTCCAACCGCTCGCGCGGACGCGAGATGCAGAGGTCGTTCAAGGGCTCCTTCAA
>JBDTJA010000019.1:0-14518 GCA_039936075.1 Opitutaceae bacterium
CGCGGTGCCGTTGTGCCGGACGACGAAAACCCGCGCATCATCCTGCGGCTCGATCGCCTCGCGAAAACTCTGCTCGCTGGCCAGGTCGCCCGCCGTGCCAAAATCCGGGACGACCAAGGCAATGCGACGGTGTCCCTTGCCGAGGAAAACGCCCGCGGCATGGCGGCAGACGGCGCGATAATCCACGTCGAGCGAGGGCAGCCGCACCGACGGATGGCAGGAGCCGAGGACCAGGGCGGGAATGGAGTGACCGCTGAACCAGCGCTGCACCGTCCGGCTCGTCGAAACGAGGGCACAGCACGAGACCCGATTCTGGCGGACAAATGCCTCGAGCCCGCGCTGCTGAGCGCGGGTGCCGTGCGCGGGGCAGACGTAAACCTCGGTGGTGAAGCCCTGTTCAGCGAGGTGCACCCGCATCTCGCTCAGGCCTTGCGCGAGCGTCGAGCCCAGATGGGAAAACGGTTCGTGCACGATAATGCCGACGCTGCGATGCGGTGGGGACCGCCGGCGGGTGGGCTTCGATCGCAAGCGGTTGCGCCGGCCCTGACGGATCTCGAACCATCCGTCCTTGGCCAAGGCGCGAAGAGCCGCGCGCACCGTGGGCCGGCTGGCTTGGAACGTCTCGCAGAGCCGGCGTTCGCCTGGGAGATATTCCTCCCAGACGCCCTCCTCGATCCCCTTCCGGATGGCGGCGGCGATCTGGGAAGTGAGGGAAATACGGCGCGGAATTTCGAGCATAGCTTGCGAACTGCTCACAATCGCTTACCAGCGGTTAGAACTAGTTCGAGCGAGAACGCGCAACGTAACCTACCGGGGCAAATCTAATCACGATGCAGCCATCACGAATCATCGTCACTGGGGGAGCCACCAACATCGGCCGCGCCATCACCGAGGCATTCCTCGCCCAGGGGGCCCGTGTCGCGGTCGGCCAGCCGGACCCGGCGGTCGCCGCTCCGCTCGTCCGTCAGTACGGTGACCGCGTGATCGCCCTGCCACTCGATGCCGGGCAGCCGGAGCAATGCCGCGCGTTCATCGACGAGGCTGCCGCGCGACTGGGAGGAGTTGACGTACTCGTCAACAATGCGGCCGTAACTGGACCCGGCGTGAGTCGCACCCTGGCAGAGATCGACCCGGCCCACGTGGATCTCGTGCTGAATGTGAACCTCCGCGGGGTGCTCTTTTGTTCGCAGGCGGTCGTGCCCCACCTCCGGCGCGCGGGCGGTGGCACGATCATCCATATTTCCTCGATCAATGCGATCCGCCCGCAACGCGGGGCAATGGTCTACGCCGCGAGCAAGGCCGCCGTGTCGTCGCTGGCGCAGTCGATGGCCAAGGAACTGGCGGCCGACCGGATTCGCGTGGTCGCGGTCGCCCCCGGCGACATCGCGATCGGAAACAGTGCGGAGATGAAGCAGACCCTCGCGGCCCGCGGCATGGTCTCGGACGTCGCGGGTCAAACTCCCCTTGGCCCCGGGACGCCGAAGGATGTCGCCGCGGTCGTCGCTTTCCTCTGCTCCGAGGGGGGCGGCTTCGTGACGGGCACCACTTGGGTCGTCGACGGCGGACTCCTGTCGTGAAGTCGAGCGCCTCAGATCGGAGCCAGGACGGCCAGCGCGTCGCCTTGGCGGACCGACCGCTGCAGACGTACGACCACGACGCGGCCAGCGTGCTCGGCCCGAATCTCCGACGATTTTCCGGTGAGCGACACGACCTCGCCCAAGACAGCACCCCGGCGGAGTCGCTCGTCGAGCTTCACGCGCAGCATGAACAGGCCATCGTGCGGTGCCTGATGATGAACCTGGAGATGCGTCTCGCTCACGCTGCGCGTGATGCGGGTGACCTGCGGACGCAGGCGCGGCACCCGGCCCTTCAACAATCCCAGCACGATCAACATACGCCGCAGTCCCAAGTCGAGTGCGGCCAGGTCGGCGTCCGTCACGTCACCCGCGCCGCGACACTCCGTGTAGATCGCGGGAATTTTCCGAATGGCGGCCGCGCTCAGCGTCCGGCCCGGCAGGAAGGGCCCGGACCAGCACCAGAATTGATCGAAACAAGCGGCCATTTTCCGTTGCGTGCGGTCGACCGGCTTCGGCTGGCCGGTGACGTAGCCGACCCATGGCTTCAAGGCGTTGGCCCCGCCCCCGCTATGGAAATCCACGTAGTGCGTGCACTGGGCAAGCAGCTGTTCGTCGAACAGGCATGCGAGGCGCTGGGTCGGATTGCCGCGCCGCTTCCCCGGAAAGCTCCGCGCCAGGTTGGCGCCGTCGTCCGGCCGGCAGCGGGCACCGGCAAAAAATGCCACCTCGTTCAGCACCGGGACAAAAACCACCGTTCCGCGCAAGCCGCGCGGCTTCCAGCGCTGAACCCATTGTTGCAGGAGGGTCGGGCCCTCGTATTCATCCCCGTGCGTGGCACCATTGACGAGCAGCACCGGCCCCGGTGCGCCGCGCCAGATGAAGGCTTCAAACCCCACGCCATCGCGGGCCACGCGACGGTGATGAAAACCCTTCGGCAGCTTGCCGAGATCAACGAGGAGAGACGGAGAGTTAATTTTTTTCGCCATGGCTACACCCAATAAAAATTTGCAACGCAAGCAACCCAAGTCGGCCCGCCGGCCAGTGCAAACCCGGAAAGCCGGCCAGTTCAGCAAACCAGTTGCCCGCTGGCGGAAAACCCCGGAACGACGGCTGCTTGTGATCGAAAATGCGCTTTTCCGGGTCGAGGTCTGGCCTGAGCAAGGCGGCGCGATCACCTCGTACGTGCACAAAGGTTCTGGCACGGACATCATCTGGCGGAACCCCTACGGTCAGCCACCGCGCAGCCGGCTCCTCGACCAGCCAGTCGCCGCCGGCAGCGATCTTTTTGACGTCATGGACGGCAGCTGGTACGTTTCCCTGCCCAATGGGTTTTTCGCCGGTGACTATTTTGGCGCCCCGCTCGGCACCCACGGCGAATTGCGCGCCGTGCCGTGGGCGGTGGAGAGTATCCGGAAGACTCGTCACGAACTAACCGTGACGCTGCGCGGGGCGTCGGTCCGGACGCCGATCGTTTACCGTCGCGAGCTGACGGTCCGGGCTGACAGTGCGCTGATGCAGTGGCGAGAGACGGTGCAAAATCGCAGCTCCACGCCGCTCCCCATCTCGTGGCTGCAGCACCCGACTTTCGGCGGGCCACTCCTCGACGGCGCGCGGCTGCTGACGCCGGCAAAGACCGTGCGGGTTTTTCAGGCGGACGATCCGGAGTCACTCCAACTTCAGGCCGGCTATTCCGGTACGTGGCCCTTCGTGCCGGAACGCGTGGGCGGCGCGATGCGGGACTGCAGCATCGTCCCCAAGGCAGATAGTGGACGCGACCACTCGGTGCAGCTGACCGACTTCAGCGCCGGCTGGGGGTGCGTTTGGAACGAAGGCCGTCGGCTGGGCTTCTCTCTCCAATGGGATCTGGCAGTCTTTCCGTATGCTTGGTCCTGGTGCCGAGGCGGCGGTGAGCCGCGTTACCCACTTTGGGGGGAAGGCCACATCATTACCCTCCAGCCGAGCACCTCCCCCGTCGGGCGCTTTTCTGATTTGTTGAGGAGCAACCAACTCTTGGTCGTGCCCGCGCGGGGAGAGATCTCCGCTGGCATGCAAACCGGCTTCGTCACGAATCCCGATGGCCCCTGGGCCTGACCCACACTCTTATGAATCACTGGAATTATGCCGATTGGTGGGGAGCGCCGATGGAGGCGCGGATAACGCTGGGGGAAGGCGGGACGCCGTTGATTCGCTCCACCAAGCTCGGACCCGAACTGGGCCTGCGCCAATTGTGGTTCAAGTACGAAGGCGCCAATCCCACCGGCTCCTACAAAGACCGCTTCGCGTCGTCGGCCATCAGCCACCTCGTGCAGGATGGAAAGAAATTCTGCCTCGGAACGTCGAGCGGTAACACGGGTGCCGCCGTTGCGGCCTACTGTGCGCGGGCCGGGATTCCCTGCTTTCTCGCGATCGTCGAGGGCGCGCCAGAGGGCAAATTGCGCCAGATGCTCGCCTATGGCGCGCGTCTCGTGCGGATCCGCCGCTTCGGCTCCTCGCCGGGGATTAGCGCGGACGTCATGCGCGGCCTCCAGGGTCTGGCCGGAGAATTGCACGCCGGACTGGAGATCAGTGCCTTCGCCTTTTCGCCCCGCGGCATGGCGGGAGTGATGACGATCAGTTTCGAACTCGCGGAGGTTCTCGGGCCCGGGGCCATGCAGGTTTTCTGTCCCGCGGGAGCGGGCGGGTTGACGCTGGCGGTCGCGCGGGGCTTTGAGGTGCTGGTCGCCAACCAGGGTTGGGCCGGCCGCGCCCGGGTGCATTGCGTGCAGCCCGAAGGTAACGACACGATCGCGAGCGCCCTGCGGGAGGGCAGCGATCAGGCCCGCGCAGTGGAATCCCGGACCGAGGTGAGCGGCCTGCAGGTCGGCGGAATCATCGACGGCCATAAAACTATCGCCGCCTGCCGGCGTTCGGGCGGCCAGGGCCACATCGTGACCGATGAACAAGCCTGGTTCTGGCAGAACCGGCTGGCCAAGGAGGAGGGGATTTTTTGCGAACCTGCCGGGGCGGTGGCGCTGGCTGGCGCGGCGTCGGCCGTGCAGCGCGGGGAACTCGGCCCGGATGATCCCGTCATCTGTCTCGTGACTGGGACCGGCTTCAAAGACGAACGTTCGCTCGCGCGGCTCGTCGGATCCGCCGGTGCGCCACTCGTGGATGATTTTGCCGCGTTCGCTGCCGAAGTGCGGCGCACCGCGGCCGGCTGAAATCGTGGCGCATGTGATAATTTATTACAACGAGTTCGGCCTCCTGTTTTGTGGCCGCTCCGGCGATTAATCGGCCCCGCATGAATTCACCCTTCAAAGCCGTCAACATCGACGTCAATTTCGACTACGTTTACGAACGCCAGCGGCTCGCGGCTCGCGGGGTCGTCCTGCTCGAGCAAAAATCCGTGACGGAGGATGAAATTATCCGCGCCTGTGCCGACGCAAACGTCGTCGTCGTGGAGGGCGCCAAGTCCCCGATCACGGCGAAGGTGATCAACGCCCTGCCCCGCTGCCAGCTCATCGTGAAATATGCGGTGGGCGTCGATAATGTTGACGTACCGGCCGCGACCGCCGCGGGCATCGTCGTGGCCAACGCCGCCGACTACTGCACGGAGGAAGTGTCCGACCACGCGGTGGCGCTCTTGCTCGCGGGCACCCGGAGAATTGTTTCGATGGATCGCTTCGTGCGCGCCGGCCATTGGACCGGTTACGGGAAGGATCAGCCTCTGCGACGGGTCAGTCAGCTTACTCTCGGTTTGATTGGCCTCGGTCGGATCGCACGGGCAACGGCCAGAAAAATGGCCGGTTTCCGCCTGCGGATGCTGGCGGCCGACCCGTATCTTTCCGGACCGGTTTCGGAACCCGGAGTGGAAGTCGTGTCGATGGATCGCCTGCTGCGGGAATCCGACCTGATCTCCGTCCATGTGCCACTCACGGCCGAAACCCGCGGGTTGCTGAACGTGGCGGCGTTCCGGTCGATGAAACCCACCGCCGTCGTGGTCAACACCAGCCGTGGGCCGGTGATCGACGAGCAGGCCCTGATCCGCGCCCTCCGGGAAAAATGGATCGGCGGCGCCGCGCTCGACGTGGTGGAAGAGGAACCTCTGGCCCTCTCGAGCCCGCTGCGCGAATTCGACCAGGTCGTGATCACGCCCCATAACGCCGCGAACTCATCGGATTCCTTGCAACACGCCCGCCGCACCGTCGTCGACTCGATCGAGGCGGTCGCCCGCGGATACTGGCCTCCCTTTCCCGTCAATCCCAAGGTCGTGCCCCGCCAGCCGCTCAAGCCGTGGGACCAACTTCCGGCGAACTAAGCGCTCAGCCGGAGAGAACGCCTCGGTCCCAGGCCGATGTTCCGCCGCAGACTCCATCCCGCACATCTCATGTTTGTCCCCCATCCCATGGCACGAAACATTCCGCGGTCCGCTGGATTCATCCTCGCCCTGTTTGTCGCCTCGGCGGCTTTGGCCGTCGAAACCGTCGATGTGGGCAACCGCCGGATGCTCTTTGTCGACGATTACCTGATCGCCCAGCGTGATGGACTTGAATTACGCCTCGGCTCGCCGGTGGCTCGGGAAACCGTGATGGTTTTCGACGCCCCATGGGAAGGCAGCGGATCGGACTTCCAGCGGTTGATCCGCGATGGAAACACCTTCCGCATGTACTACATGGCGACGAAGCTGACCTCGACGGATGGAAAGAAGATTGGCGGCGGCGAGGTCTATGCGTGCATGGTGGAGAGCAAGGATGGCATCCATTGGACGCGGCCCGATCTCGGTCTGTTCGAATTTCAGGGCTCGAAGCACAACAATATCATCTGGGCCGAGCCGAAACTGGATAATTTCACGCCGTTCCTTGATGCGAATCCGGCTTGTCCCGCAGCCGAGCGCTACAAGGCGACCAGCGGCGGAGCGAAGGGGCTTTTCGCGTTCAAGTCGTCCGATGGGATTCATTGGTCCCGGCTCGCGGAGCAACCGATCATCACCCACGGTCGTTTCGACACCCAGAACAATGCCTTCTGGGACCCGGTGCGAAAACACTACTGGTGTTACGTCCGCGGATTTCACGACGCCAACAACCAGTCGATCGACGATACGAAGCACGGCGCGACCGGCATTCGCGACATCCGCGTCGCGACCTCCCCGGACTTCCGCCATTGGACCGAGCCGCAAATGCTGCGGTATATCGCTTCGCCGGATGAGGCACTGTATACCAACCAGATTGAGCCCTATTACCGGGCGCCGGAAGTGCTAGTCGGGTTTCCCACCCGCTATGTCGACCGGATTTTTTCGCCGGTCGCAATGCAGGCTCTGCCCGATCCGGTCCACCGCCAGCGGCGCATGAGTTTCATGCCGCGTTATGGAACCGTCGTGACGGACGGGCAGTTCATGACCAGCCGGGACGGCTATGTCTTTCACCGCTGGGACGAAACCTTTATTCGCCCCGGACCTGAGCGCAGTAACAACTGGGTCTACGGGGACGGCTACCAAAGCCTGGGCTTGATCGAGACCCCGGCAGAGGACCCGACCGCTCCGCCGGAGCTCAGCTTTTACGCTGATGAAGGCCATTGGAAGGAAGGCGAATCACTCCGCCGCTACACCTTGCGCATTGACGGCTTTGTCTCGCTCCATGCCCGGCAAAAGCCCGGTTCGCTGATCACGCCGCCGCTGATTTTTTCCGGCCGCCAGCTTTCTCTCAATTTCTCGACGTCGGCCGCTGGTTCGATCCGGGTCGAACTCCAGAACGCCAGCGGGCACGCGCTCCCGGGCTTTGCCCTAGCCGACTGCGACGAACTGTTCGGCGACACCCTCGACCGCATCGTCACCTGGCGCAACCAGAAGGATTTGAGTCCTCTCGCCGGCAAAGTTATTCGTCTGCACGTCGTACTGAGCGACGCCGACCTGTTCTCCCTGAAATTCCAGGAGTAGCCCCCCCTCCCGGCGACCCCGCGAATCAGCGAGCTCGATCAGCCCGACGTCACGCGCCGCCCATAAACGTGTAACCTTATTTGCCACCTAGTCTGTCCTTTTTCTAGCCGGTGACGGCAAACACCATGCCCCCGCTCGACACCTCCCCATGAACCACACCACTACACCCGTCCACGCCAGTCCGTCCCATCCCCCAGCCCTGCGCTGGTTGAGGGCGTTGCCTGCCTGCCTCTTGCTGCTGTCAACCTCACTGCCCGCCATGGCGCAATCAGACTCTGCGGCGTCCGCGGCCGACAAGGATGCGCAGATCGCCAACCTCCAGGCCGAGGTGCAGAACCTCAAGGCACAGCTGGCCGGCACCACGCCAGCTCCGGCCGCCGCCACGCCGGCGGAAACCGCCATGCCTGCCGCCGCCGTCCAACCCGCTTCAAGGCCGGCCACCACCCCCCGTTCGACGACTGAGGGCAGCACGGACGACTCGATTGTCAAAATGTCCGCCTTCGAAGTGCGGACGACCCAGGGTATGGGCTACAGCGCCGGCAACTCGGCCTCCGCCTTGAAAACCTCGGAATCCCTGATGAAGTTGCCGGCCCAGATCATCGTCGTCACGAGCGACATGATCAAGGACATCGGCTCGAACAATGCGTCCGACGTCCTCGCCTATGCCGGATTGGTTCCCTATTATCGCGGACCCGCCATTCTCTCCCGCGGCTCCCGCATCGGCAATCCCTACACCGATGATGTGCCCCAATCGAGCGGCATCGGCATTTCGGACAACACTTACATTGACACCTACCAAGTGATCAAGGGCCCGCAGCAGGCGCTGTACCCGTTGGCCTCGCTCGGCGGCCTCGTCCTGCAGACGACCAAGAAGCCGCTGCCTGGCGTGACCCAGTACATCGCGGACGAAAAAGTCCAGCAATGGGGCCGTCAGCGGTTCACGTTTGATGCCAATCAACCTCTCGGTGACATCGGCGATGCCAAATTTACGGGGCGCGTCGAAGGCGTCATCCAGTCCGGTCAGGGCCCGCTGCTGAATTCCAAGGACGACCGTTATGGTGTTTTCCCGAACTTCTCGATCGATTGGAAGAACACCCACATCGTGGCCCAGTATGGCGCGTTGATCTTCCACTATCTGCCCGGCGGCACTGGCATTCTGACTCCTACCGGCGACATTTACGCCGGCTTGGGCCACCGCAATCAGAACAGCCCCCGAAACAACAACGACAAGAACGAGCAGCACGACGCCCGCCTCAGCTGGACGCAGATCCTGTCCGACAACTGGCAGGTCAAGTCCCAGGGAACGTTCTTCAACGTTCGCCGCTACGGCTCGACCGGCTTCCCCACCACCGTCAACTGGAACAACAACACGGTGACCTACACCATCCGGCGCAACAACGGCTTTCAAGAGGCTCTCGACGTCCAGACCGATGTCTCCGGAAAGTACGACATCGGCTCCCTGCCTGCGACCACGGCCTTCGGGTTCAACTTGCATGACCAGACGGGTTTCAGTGCGTTCTGGATCGGCACGCCCGTGACGATCCCGATTGGCGACGCGAATGCCATCAATTCCATCGTGCTGCCCTCCGTCTACGGTTACACGGCGCCGGCCAATCCCGGCAGCCGCTCCAAGCAGTACGTCTCGAACGGATATCTCATGCAGACCGTCGAAGTCATCCCCCGTTGGCTGACACTCGCGGCCGGCGGAACGTACTCCCAGATTGAGACCATCACCGATACCAACCTGGCCCTCCGCAATCCGTTCACGGCCACCGACTCCGCGGCCAGTCAGGTCCTGCACCGTTACGCGGCCATCGTGACCATCACGAAGGACCTGACGGCGTACGCCTCTGAATCGACCACGTTCAACCCGAACGTCGGTCCGGACGTCAACAACCAGCCGCTACCTTCTGTGCTCGGCAAGAGCGACGAAGTGGGCGTGAAGACCAATTTCTTCGACGGCAAGCTCTCGGCCTCGATTGCGGTCTACAAAATGACGCTCACGAATCAGGCGGTCCTCGCGGCCTTCCCCGCGCTCAACTCCGCCGGCCTCAACTACTACATCCCGATCGGCACAACCACCTCCAAGGGCTGGGACGCCTCGTTCGCTCTGGCCCCGGTACCCGGCCTGCAAATTGTCGGCACGGCGTACATGGGCACCGTCAAGGATCAGAACGATAATCCCATCACGGGCACCGTGGAGAACTCCTGGAGTATCTTCGGCCGCTATGACTTCGATCGCACTAGTTCCATGAAGGGCCTCTACGCAGGTGGCGGCGCGCAAAAGGCCGGTGGAAAATGGTTCACCATGAGCGGCTTGATCCTCCCCGGCGGAGCTCCTCTGCCCAAAAACAGCAGTGGGGCCTCTCTCTTCAAGCTCAAGCAGGATGTACTGGTGAACCTGTTTGTCGGCTATGAAATCAACCGCCATTGGAATGTTCGCGTCGATTGCGTGAACGTTCTCGACAAAACCTACCCGGTTGGCGCGCAGGGCGTCGGTCTCGCGGACATCGTTGATCCCCGGACGTTCAGCTTCGAGACCACTTACAAATACTAAGCCCAACCAGTTCCATCCGCTTCCCGCCGGCCAGCCTCGCGCATCGCGAAGCTGGCCGGCTTTTTTCGGCCGCCCGCCGAGCCTCGCCCGGGATTGTGTTCCCGGCGCGTCCCGACTGGAGTCACGCTCGCCCCTGCCCCGCGAATCCCCCAGCAACGAGCCATGCCATCGTCTCCTCAATCCATCACAGCGACCTTCCCCGCCGAAACGCTGAGTCGGTTCTGCCGCCAGCTTCTCATCGCACTCCAGACGCCGGAACCATACGCCCGCATCGTGGGCGACTCACTCGTCGCGGCGAATCTCCGCGGAGTGGATTCCCACGGCATTCAGATGCTGGTCACCTACATCCAGCAGCTCCGCGCCGGCGGCATCAATGTCGAAACCGCGGGCCGTGTGATTAGGGAGGACGGAGTATGCCTTCATTATAATGGTGAAAACGGACTCGGTCAGGTCGTGGCTGAACACTGCACCGATCATTCCATCCGTATCGCCCAGGCCCTCGGCGTTTCCGTCGTGGTGGCCAATCACTCCAATCATTTCGGCGCCGGTGCCTGGTGGGGTGAGAAGCTCGCGCGGGCCGGGTTCATTGGTATCGCCATGAGCAATGCCTGCCCGGCTGTCGCACCGTGGCAGGGCCGCACTGCGATCCTCGGGACGAACCCGCTCTGCGTTGCGGTACCCGGCAACGGCGGCAAGAGCCGCTGGCTCCTCGACATGGCCACGACCACGGTGGCGCTCGGAAAGCTCAGTCATGCCTCCCATCTTAACCAGCCGGAGATTCCGCAGGCTTGGGGCTTCCTCGACCAGTCGGGCCGGCCGACGACGAACACCGCCGCCGCCCTGGCGGGCGCGCCGACTCCCACCGGCGGGTACAAGGGCACGGCGCTCGCCATGATGATTGAAATTCTCTGCTCCGGATTGAGCGGCGGCGCGATGACGACGGAGCTGCCGGTGTACCGCACGGGCGGAGATCCTCTCGGCATCAGCCACACCTTTATCGCGATCGACCCGGCGCGTTTTCTACCCGCTGGTGAATTTGAAACCCGGATGGATCGCCTTGTGGGCCTCGTGAAGGCTGCCGAATCAGCCCCGGGGTTCGACGAGGTCCTGGTCGCCGGCGAGCCGGAGTGGCGCTGCGAAAAAATCCGCCAGCGCAACGGCATCCCCGTGCCGGTGAAGTTATGGGGGAAACTCACCGCGATCGCCGCGGAACTCAACGTCGTGCCTCCGCCGTCAGAAGCGGCCCGCTGACCGCAGCCATGAGCCGGCGGGTGATCATCATCGGTGGCGGCATCGTCGGTCTGGCCGTTGCGCACGAATTGCTGGCGCGTGCTCCCGCGACGACAGTGACCATTCTTGAGAAGGAGCCTGGAGTCGGCCACCACCAGAGTTTGCACAACAGCGGTGTGTTGCACGCCGGACTGTACTACCAGCCGGGGTCCCTGAAGGCGCGGCTGGCGGTGCAGGGCATCCGCCTGATGACAGCTTTCTGCCGGGAGCACGGGATCGCCCATGAAATCTGCGGCAAGGTGGTCGTCGCCACCGAAACCCGCGAGCTCCCTGCCTTGGAAACGCTATGGGATCGCGGCCAGCGCAATGGCCTGCGCGATCTGCAGCGTCTTACGCGGACGGAGCTGCGCGAGATCGAGCCGCAGGTCGCCGGCGTGGCCGCGATCCGCGTGCCGGAGGAGGGCATTGTCGACTACCCTGCCGTGTGCGCAGCCCTGCAACGTGCGATCGAGAATCGCGGCGGGGCCCTTTGGACCTCCCAACGCGTGACGGGAATCCGGGAGACCGCCGGGACCTGGGTCGCCGAGACCAACGCCGGGGCGCATGAGGCGGACTACCTGATCAACTGTGCGGGGCTATTTTCCGACCGGATCGCCGAGCTCGCCGGGATCGACCGCACTGTCCGGATCGTGCCATTCCGGGGCGAGTATTTCCGGCTCCGCCCTGCGGCCCAGAGTCTGGTGCGCCATCTCGTCTACCCGGTGCCCGACCCGCGATTCCCGTTTCTCGGGGTGCACTTCACCCGCATGATCCACGGCGGGGTCGAGGCGGGCCCGAACGCGGTGCTGGCCCTCGCCCGGGAGGGCTACTCGTGGCAGGATTTCTCGATGCGCGACATGGCCGACGCCTTGGGCTTTCCCGGACTGTGGCGATTTATGCGGAAATATCCCTCCCTCTGCGGCGAGGAAATCCTGCGCTCCCTCAGCCGCCGCCTCGCCTGCCGGGCCCTGCAAAAACTGGTTCCCGCCCTCACGCCCGACGACCTGCAACCCGGCGGGGCCGGCGTGCGCGCCCAAGCAATGCACCGCGACGGCACGCTCATCCAGGATTTCTGGCTCGAGCAGCGCCCGCGCGCCCTGCATGTGCTCAACGCCCCCAGTCCTGCGGCGACCGCGTCACTCGCGATCGCCGCCGAACTGGTGAATCGACTGCCCTTTGTTACCGCCCGGCCGCAGCCGGACGGCGGGTGACGAGAGCCGTTTCAAGATATCATAGCCGAAGGACAGCAAGTAGCTGCGAGCGTGAGCGAGTGGCCGGCTCTCTCCACTCGCTCACGCTCGTGGCTACACCCTTGCTCAATGCACTCCAAGCCGCCGTCTCACCATTTAAACACAATGCCCAGCCAGCCGCTGGCGGATTGGAGCAACCGATCATAGATCGCCGGCGCCTGGTCCGCCGGCACAATGTGGGTCAGCAGGTGCCCGAGCCGCAACTGGCCCGCGGCCATCAGGCGCAGGCAGGTCCGCCGGTTGCGCTGGCGGGTCCAGCGCCAGTAAACGTGGCTTTCGTTCATCCCGCTCTCGTACGTGCCCGTCAGCCTGAGCTCCTTCCGCAATAGCTCCTCCTTCAAGCGGATGGTGGCGGTGCCCGGCGGGCTGCCGGTCAGCACAACCGCTCCGCGATCGGCCGCACACTCCATCGCGGCCTGCAGGATATCGGCGGCCTGCGCGCAATGAAACACCACCTCAGCCCCGGTCCCGCTGGTGATTTCCTTCACGCGTTGCACGACGTTCTCACGCGTGGCGTTGATGACATGGGTGGCGCCGCTCGTCTTGGCCAGCTCCAGCCGTTCGTCGAGCAGGTCGATCGCAATCAGCGGATAAGCCCCGGAGACTCGCGCCAGTTGCAGCACCAGCTGCCCCACGATGCCCAGCCCAAAAACGGCCACGGATTGATCGATCTGCAGCGCAGCCCGGCGCACCGCGTGCAGCGCGACATCGCCAAGAATGGCAAAGCCCGCCGCCTCGTCCGCCACCCCCTCCGGCACCGGGTCGATGGCCGCCGTGGGCGTGACGTCGACCAGCGAGTGGCTCGCATGCGGGGAGGCGGTCGCCACCCGGTCACCCACCGCATAGCCCTGCACGTCGCGGCCCACGGCCATCACGCGCCCCACCGCCATGTAACCGATGTTCGCGCGCGCCAGGCCATCGGGCAAACCGTAGGACTTCGGACCGAAGCGCAGAAAGTTGGACTCACTGCCCGCGCTGACCTGCGTATGCGTGTTGCGCACCAGCAGTTGATGGGCTTGCGGTCCGGGAATCTCGAAGGACTCGAGCGCCACACCCGGCGGCGACGAGGCAAACATCAAACGTTGGGCGGAGTTCATGGATGAGCTTAAAATGATTTTCGCAAAGTGCCGGGTGCCGGGTGATCATCCTTCCTGACGCTAAGGCGTGGCATCGACCGGGATGAACCGGCCGCTGCTGGCGGATTGCTCCGCCGCCTCGATGATCCGTGCGGTCCGCACCGCGTCGGCCAGGGTAGTGGGCGGGCTTCCCTTACCCTGCATGGCGGCAAAAAATTGCCGGAAAAAATCCTCACCACCAGCGCCGCCATAGGAAGTGGATTGAGGCGCGGCAAAGAATTCTTCCCGGGCCGGTGATGCGCCCGTTCGCGAGCTCTCGATCAACAAATGCGGGTTGAGGTCGGGCCAGACAATGCGTCCGCTGCGGCCGTTGAAACCGAGATAGGAATCATAGCCCGCGAGGTTCACATAACCCTCGCCGCTGAAAGCGAGGGTGTAGCCGGCGTGAAAGGTGCCGATGGCGCCGGAGCGGAACTTCAGAGCCAGCGCCACGGTGTCCTCGACGTCGATCGCTTCGCCGGAACGGGTGGCGAGCAGCGCGCCTACGTCCGTAATTTCATCCCCGGTCACATAGTGCAGCAAATCGAGGCAATGACAGCCGAGCCAAAGCAGAATTCCGCCGCCAGCCTGGCTCCGTCGAAACAGCCATGACTCCGGCTGGCGAAATTTCACCTGCGTCGTCAGGAACCGCGCCTCCGCTGAAAGCGGAACTCCGAGCGCCCCAGCCTGCACCAATCGCCGGGCCGCAATGATGCACGGGTGAAACCGTCGCGGATAGAGCACGCCGGCCACGAGCCCGGCGCGGTCAGCCGCCCGTTGCACGCTGATGATCTCCGCGGAAGTCAGGCCCACCGGTTTTTCCGCGATCAGGTGCTTGC
>JBDTJA010000020.1:0-6693 GCA_039936075.1 Opitutaceae bacterium
TGATCGAAGACTGCTGCCAGGCTTTCTGCACCCCCTACCGTGGACGATGGGTCGGGACCTTTGGTCAGATCGGTTGTTTCTCTTTCCAGCAAAGCAAGCATTTGCCGACGGGAGACGGCGGGGTGACGATCACGGACGATCCTGAAATCGGCCGTAGATTGGAACTGTTGCACGACAAGGGATGGTCCAACCGCGGGGAGCCCGGGTCGCGGATGTACACACTGTTGGCGTTAAACTATCGCATGAATGAACTGACGGCGGCGGTGGCCCGGGCGCAGTTGCGCAAGGTGGAGAGTGTGGTGAAGGCGATGCGACGGCTGGGTGACCGGCTGACCTCGCTCCTCCGGGATTTGCCGGGAATCGAGACTTGTCCGGTAACGCCCGGCGGCGAGCACTCATACTGGCTTTATGCCTACAAGGTAACCGGCTGGGACCCTCAGGCCTTTGTGCGCGCGTTGCACGCTGAGGGCGTGCCCACCAGCTGGGGCTACACGGTCAACCCGATTTACCTCTGCGCCGACGCCCTGGCCGCGAAAAAGACGTTTGGGAACTCGAGCTATCCTTTCATTCCGCCCTTTACCTCCCGGCAGGTTGAATATGCGGAAGGGCTGTGCCCGGTGGCGGAACGCGATCTCAAGGCGATGGGCACTCTCCGGATTTACGAAAACTGGACGGAGCGGGACATCGACGATATCGCCGCCGCCTTCAGAAAAGTCGCCGCCGGCCTCGCACGCAATGGCTGACCATTCGACGGCTTTCTACAGGGCGGGTGCGGCCCGAATCGAGATCACGCCGCCTCCGGCCCTGCCGTACCTCGCTTTTGCTCCGCGCCACCAGAGTTTCAGCGGCATTCACGATCCCCTCTGGGTGCGGGCGCTGCATGTGTCGGTCGGAAATCGCGCCGTCGCGGTGGTGAACGCTGACCTGATTGGGTTTGCCGATACGCTGCTTGGACCGGGCCGGAGTTTTGTTGATGAGATCAAGGCTGAGGTGACGAAGGCCACCGGCCTTGCGCCGGACGCAATCCTGCTGGCGGCCAGCCATGCCCATTCAACGCCGGACACGTTGGATTTTCGCCCGTTGCGCGAATCGCCCGGCGCGGTGGCATGGCTGGAAGGCGTGAAGATCAAAATCGCCGCCGCGGTGGTTACGGCGCGGGCGAACGCGTATCCCGCGGAATTAAGAACCGGGCGGATTGAGTTTACGGGATATGCGAAAAACCGTCGTGGAGAGTCTTGCTTGGATGAAGGGGTTGAACTTCTGCAGTTCACCGGGGTTGAGCGCGCGCAAAAGATCCTGGTGGTAAACTACGCCTGTCACCCGGTGATTGTGCAGGTGCAGAGTCTCATCTCCGCGGATTTTGTCGGCGCGATGCAGCACGGGGTTGAGGCCGGACTACCCGGTTGTGACGCATGCCTATTTCTGCAAGGAGCCTGCGGCGACATCAATCCGCGGATGGAGGACTCAAGGGACTTCCGCGATGTGGACGAATTTGGCGTGGCGCTGGCGGCCAAGGTTATGGAGTTGGCCGACCGCATTTCGCAAAAACGGCCGGCGCCGGTCGCGATCGCCTTCGCAGCTGAAACGTTGGAGTTGCCGTCGCGTGACCTCCCAAGCCAGAGCGAAATCCATTCCCTCAACCAAGAGACTTCCCAGCTGCGCGCCGCCCGGGGAGAGGGGCGAGAGGCGACGGGTTTGGACCTGCAGATCGCCTCGTCGATTCGAATCAACGAGGAGAAGCTCGCACGCATTGCCGAAGGAGTAGGGCCATTCGAAGCGCGGCTTCAAGCGATTCGGATCGGCAACACTCTACTGGGGGCAATTCCCGGAGAGCCACCCTGTTGCCTGGCGGCGGAAACCGCCCGCCGCTTTCAGCCACTTCAAACAATGATCGTCGGCTTTGCCAACGGATATCTGGGATACATCCTCACTCCCGAGCAATGGGCGCGAGGGGGATATGAAGCCGAACTTGGCCCTTGGTCCAAGGTATCCTCTGCCAGCTATGCCATAATCTTGGACGCGCTCGACCGGCTCGGGAGCAAAGTGAATGCGGCCTGATGGCTCCAGCCGTCTTCGCCCGCCAGCAATCTTTTTTAAAACGAAACCAAATTCCGGACATGAAGATTGGATTTATCGACCATTTCATCGATGAGTGGCACGCGAACAATTATCCCGCCATGATTCGCAAGTCGAAACTAGGGAGGGACTTCACGGTCGCCATGGCTTGGGACGAGGTGCAGCCGGCGGGAAAAAAGCCGCTCGCGGAGTGGTGCCGGCAGCAGGGGATTGAGCCAGGCAAAAGCATCGAGCACGTGGTCGCCTCCTGCGACTGCCTGATGGTTCTATCGCCTGACAACCCCGAATGCCAGCAGCGGTTGGCCGAGATCCCGTTGCGCAGTGGAAAACCGGTTTATATCGACAAGCCATTTACGGCGGACGGTGCGGCTTGTGCTGCCGCCTTCGCGACCGCCAACCGGTATCATACGCCCCTGATGAGCTGCTCCTCCCTGCGATTTACACCAAAGTTGACCCAGACTCTGCAGGAAAAATTTGCCATTCACCGCCCCACGTTTATCGCCACGCGGGGTCCTGGCGATTTCTCCACCTACGCGATCCACCAGCTGGAGATGCTCGTACAATGCCTGGGCACGGGGGCGCGCCGAATCATGCGCTCCGGAAGCGCCCCGTTCGAATCGATGATCGTCGACTACGGCGACGACCGACGCGGGAGCATCCTGCAGGCGCCCGATATTCCATTCGGCGTCACGATCGGCGCGCGGGAAGCGGGCGCGGTGAGTCTCGAGTCACTCGATGGCTTTTTCGAAGCGTTCATCGACGAACTCCTGCGATTTTTCATCACCCGACGGTCACCCATTCCCTCCGCTGAAACCAAGGAGATTTTGACGCTGCTGGACGCCGGTTTGCGCGCCCGCAGTACCCCTGATATCTGGCTGAACTTGGCGGAAAGGTCTCTTACGCCTGGAGTTGATTCCCTGTAAGCCACCTCGGTATTCGCGCTGGCCTCGGATATAAATTAGCCCGTTTCAAAACGTGGCGCTATCACAAATGCACTCAAAAATTCGCGTACTAGTGGTGGGTTGCGGAAACATGGGGACCTCGCATGCCCGGGCTTATCATCGGCGGTCGGATGCCTTTGAGATTGTCGGATTGGTGAGTCGAGCAGCCAAGACGCGCCAACAGCTCAACGCCGAATTTGGCGGCCGCTACCGCGAGTTCAGTGATTTTCACGAAGCCCTGACCTCCACCAATCCGCAGGCGGTCTGCATTTCGACCTACCCGGACAGCCACGCGACTTATGCCTTGGCGGCAATGGAAGCAGGGGCGGATGTCTTTGTGGAAAAACCACTCGCGGAAACGATCGAGGACTGCGAACGGATTAAGGCCACTGCGTTACGCCTCGGCCGGAAGGTAGTCGTGGGCTATATTCTCAACGTCCATCCTTCCTGGCAGCGCTTTGTCGAAGTGGCGCAGGGGCTCGGACGACCCCTGGTGATGCGGATGAATATGAATCAGCAGAGTTCCGGCGCGAGTTGGGCCACGCACAAGCGGATATTGGGATCACTGTCCCCGCTCGTTGACTGCGGGGTGCATTATGTCGACGTGATGTGCCGGATGACCGGGGCCAGGCCGATCCGGGTCAGTGCGATCGAGGCGCGCCTGTCTGAGGAGCTCGCCGCCGGGCAGGTCAACTACGGGCAGCTGCAGGTGACGTTCGATGACGGGTCGATTGGCTGGTATGAAGCGGGCTGGGGACCAATGATGAGTGAAACCGCCTTTTTTATCAAAGATGTGGTAGGCCCTAAAGGCTGTGTAAGCATGGTGCCCCGCTTCGCGGGTAAAACGGGCAGCTCGGCGGACATCGAGCAGCACACCAAAGGGGAGTCATTGCGCCTCCATCACGCTCAGCTTGGCGCGAACGGTGAGTTTTTGCGGGAAGATGAAATAATTGATGTATCGAGCGAGCCGGATCATGATGGGCTCTGCGCGCTCGAGCAGGAATTGTTTCTCCGCGCGATCCATGGGCAGCTGGACGTCAGGGCGCACCTCCAAGGCGCGATTGACAGCCTGCGCATCGTGTTGGCGGCCGATCGCTCCTGTCGCGAAGGCCGCACGGTCGAACTCTCGTGACGGGATGGACGAGGGGATTGTGCCGCCACCTGTATTTTAAATAATACAAATAAGTCTGATCGCTTCAGGCAGAAAGTCATCCTTTGCCGCGTGGTATTTGCCCGATGATTAACAAAAACGCCGATAGCTGGAATAATTTAGTTATTATTTGACGCGTAAGAGACTCCCCTCGAATCCTCGCGCACCCCACCACACCACGACCTTGTGTGCGGCCCGATCTCCGATTGGCAAATCAACTACCCCCATGTCCACAGCTATCAAACCTGACTCCGTTGTTCTCCGTTTGGCCAAGCGATGCTCCGCCTTCGCTTTTTGTTTCCTCCTCCCGGCTCTCTTGGCGAATCAAGCGGCGGCCCAGTCCGCCGAGGGCACGGTGTCCGGGCGCATCACGAACAAGTCAACTGGCTACGCCTTGGATGGAGCCATTATCCGCGCCTCCGGTACGAATCGATCCACGATCTCCCAGCGCGGCGGTGACTATACGCTTTTGCTGCCGGTGGGCGCGCACCGGCTCGAGGTTCAGTACACGGGTCTGGACGCGGCCAATGCAACGGTGACGGTGGCGCCTGACGCCGCGGTCACGCAAGATTTTGAACTTACCTCCAATGTCTATACGATGGACAAGTTTGCTGTGAAAAGCGTCCGCGAAGGGAACGCCGCGGCACTGCAGAGGCAGCGCACCGCGATCAATTCGAAGATCGTGGTGGCCGCGGACGCGTATGGCGTCCCCGCGGCGAATCCCGGTGAGCTGATCCAGCGCCTACCGGGCGTCTCGGTCGAAATTGTCGGCAGCGAGGTGCGCAACCTCTTCCTCCGTGGCATGAACGCGGACTTCATCACGTTCCAAGTGGACGGAAACCAGATGGCAGCGTCGGCGGGCACCTCCGCCAGTCGCCAGTTCCAGATTGAGCAGATGGGCACGGGCAACATCGAGAGCGTGGAGATCGTGAAGTCGAACACGCCGGATCGCGACGCCAACGCCGTGGCGGGTTTCGTAAACCTGATCACGCGCCGGGGGTTTGATCTGCCGGGCCAGCGTATCACCCTCACCGGCGGCGTGCTGTGGCGCGACCGGTATTCCTCCACGGGCGAGTTTAAGGACAAGCCGGACAATCTTGACCTGTACGGCTTGCAATACTCCAACTCCCTCAGCGTGCTGGGCGGGAAAAATAATCTTGGCGTCGCTTTCAATTTCAACCACCGCCGCTCCGCGACGACCCAGGATGAAACGGGTGCGGCGTTCAACGGTGGGCCGACGGAGCTGAATACGACCAATGGCACGGACAAGTCTCTCTGGCGCCAGTGGGGTGCGGCCGGTTTCTTTTATCCCGCGGTCGCAACGAACGTGGGGCTCGATCTGGATTTTAAGATTAACTCCGATAGTTATGCCTACCTCCGCATGGCGGAGAATTTGAACAACCAGTACCAGTTGATGCACCGGTGGGACATCCAGACCGGCAACTCGCCTGCGAATTTCACCGCAACCTCGAACAGCGGGTTTCAAGAGGCGTTGCCGGTGGCCAGTTCATTTGCCCAGACGTACTCGGCACAATTCACGAAAAAATCGCGCAACTATAGCATCAATCCCGGCGTATCGCTCGGTATGTTGAACGGCACCGGCCGCCTCGACATCGATTTCAGTCATTCGGCCGCGGTGATCTGGTATCCGGGCTATCACTTAGTGACCTCGAGGACCACGGTGCCCCTCGGTTGGAATCTGGATTTCCGTGGACAGGACCAGAAAACCCCGATTCTGACGCAGACCGCCGGGCCCTCCTGGAGCGATCCCGCGAATTACACGATTCAGAATGACTCGACCACATCATGGGACGCACCCGACACGGTTGATGCGATCAAAATGGATTTTCGGAAGGATCTGGACACCTCGCTTCCGGCCTACCTCAAGACGGGCGTCAAATATTGGATCGACGATCGCGGGCAGAACACCAATTCGCAAAACTATACCTGGACCGGCCCATCTGGAATCGGACCCTATACTGATTCCATCGAAAGCCAGCTGAGCGGCCGATATGGCCCCTTTCCATTCACCGCCACGCCGAACACCGGCGCCGCAAATGATCCGCTGACCAGCGGTAATTTCACCAAGACGGCGGCCGATCAATATAACGGCATTGTGGGTTCGCGGGGGTCGGACGCCCGATTCAAGGAAGCCATTCTCGCTTATTATGCCATGGGTCAGGTCAAAATCGACAAGCTCACGTTGCTGGGCGGCGTGCGCATCGAACAGACAAACACGACGGGCAAAGGGTGGATCAACACCAATGATCCGACGTTGGCGTTCAATTCCGCGCTGTCGACCGACCAAAACATCGCCAACGCCTATGCGCGCTTTGCCAGCGGCCAGGCCACTGTTCGGGGTCACTACAACTCGGTGCATCCTGCGGTCCAGTTCGTATACGAACCGTTGGGCGGCCTGATTTTTCGCGGCGGTTATACGCGCTCGATTTCCCGCGCCCCGGTTGCGAACCTGCTTCCCATCACGACGGTCAGCCTCGGGACGAATACCGTGACCCAAGGTAATCC
>JBDTJA010000021.1:0-12780 GCA_039936075.1 Opitutaceae bacterium
TTCGCGATGCGCACACGCTCGCAGTGGTTGATGAAGATATTGAGGTTAAGCGACGCGAGGACGGCGTCGCGCACCGTTTGCTGCTGATAGAGGAAGCCTGGATTCGTGCCCGGCTCGGGCGCGTACCACGAACCCCACTCATCCACGACGAGCGCCGTGAGGCGTTGGGGATCGTAGCGATCCATCGCCTCGGAGTGCTGACGGACGAGTTCGTCCAGCTTCCAGCCCAGCGCCATGACCTCCCGCCAGCCTTCGAGTCCAAAACCCGTGGCGGGATGGTCCGGCGGCCATTGGCCGCCGGGAACGGTATAATAGTGCAACGACAACCCTTGCAGCATCGGGCCGCCGAGCGGGCCCTTGAAAGTCTCGCGCATCATCACGTCAGTCCAGTGGTAGTCGTCATTGCGCGCGCCGCTGGCGACGCGGTAGATCGGCGCGTTCGGGAAATCGCGCGTGTACGTCGCGTAACGGCGATACTCATTGGCGTAATACTCGACGGTCATGTTGCCGCCGCAGCCCCAAGTCTCGTTGCCCACACCCCAAAGCCGAACCTTCCAAGGCTCACGGCGGCCATTGGCGGCGCGCTCATCGGCGAGCGTTCCGGCCGCGGCGTTGCAGTATTCAACCCACTCGCGCAGCTCGCGCGGGGAACCGCTGCCGACGTTGCCCGCGAGATAGGGTTCGCAGCCGATCTGCTCGCACAGATCCAGAAATTCGTGGGTGCCGACGGCGTTGTCGTCCACCACGCCACCCCAGTGCGCATTGATGCGCCGCGGACGTTTCTCGCGGGAGCCGATGCCCTCGCGCCAATGGTAATCATCCGCGAAACACCCGCCCGGCCAGCGGAGGTTCGGCACGCGAATCTGCTTCAGGGCGGCGACGACATCGTTGCGCCAGCCGCGCGTGTTGGGCACAGGGGACTGGTCGCCAACCCACAGGCCGTCGTAAATACAGCGGCCGAGATGCTCGGCGAAATGGCCGAAAATATGCGGATCAATGACGGGGCCGGGTGCGCCAGCGTGCACCGTGAGGCGGGCGGAGGACATGAAGTCAAATTCGGAGCTAGGGAAGAACCCTGGTCATTCTTCGCTAGCCGCAGAATGACAAGGCGGGATGGGCCCTCAGGGCAGGACGCGATCCGTGATCGAGTCGGTGTTAAAATCCAGCACGCGCTCGAGCCGGCCGTGGGTGATGGTCAGCTTGCGGGAGCCTTTCTCGGCATTCAGATAGGGACTCTCGAACAGCTTCCATTTCGAGTAATCCACCGGCACACCATTCACCACGGGCGCCTCGCCATAGGTGAAAGTGACCTTTTTGCCGCGGAGGGTTGTCATGGTCACGGTCGGCGTAGGTTCGAGCTTGAACTCCAGGGGCAGCGCGTTGATCGCGGCCTTGAAGGCGTCGAAGCTCTGAAACTCTGACTCGTCGGCGGCCTGCAGGATCGTGCCATTCTTCAGCTGTGGGCTGACCAACAGCTTGTCGCCGAGGTCCCGTACTTCCTTGGCCCAGCCGCCGTCGCGACTCAGGTATTTGATCCAGTGATAGCCGGCGAGTGGGCGGTAGGCGAGATAGGTCTTGCCGCCTTGCGCGAAGATCCAACCAGACGGGTCCTCGGTGACGTGCTGGAGATCCTTGGAAAAGAAGCCATTGACCTGTGGAAATCGCGTCCCAGGCGCGATGTCGTAAAGCGCGATGATGGTGTCGTGATCCTGAAACACGCGCTCGTAGGGTGAGCTGCCGATCACTTTGGTGGCCAGGTCATAGCTCGGTTTCCCTTCGACGGCCAGGTTGGGAATCATGGGCTCCGGATAGGTCGAAAAATACATCTGCATCGACCGGTCGGCCGAGTAGGGCTGCAGGGAGAACATCGTGTTGTGCACGCCGCGCGGATCGGGCACGTCCCAGGTGACGTCCCAGACATGGGTCTGGATCGGATCGATCAAGCCGCCCTGGATCGAACCCACTGCGTAATCCTTCCGGGTGTAATCCGTCCGGTAAACCGGCGGAGAGAGTTGGTCGCTGTAGCGCCAGCGGCGACGGGTGCGCTTCAGGTCATGCTGCGTGTAATCGCGGTCGCGATCGACGGCGATGCGGTAGATCACCTCGGGAACGTGGTAGTTCTTGGCCGCCACGGCGAAATAGATGCCAAAACCCGCATAATCCTTCGGCGGCACCGTGTTGCCAAATAGCAGCCAGCAATAATAAGACGCGGCCGTGTTGCCGCGCTCGATGACATCCCGCTCGTCCGTCCGGGAGTTCGGGCCGTGCAACACCCCGTTGAGCGTATTTTGTGCCAGCTCGGCATACAACCAATCGAGCATCATGTGGCCGCGCTGGCGCATCGCAGGATCTTTTGCCCAAGTCGCCAGGTACATCAGGGGAATGGAGTACTCCGCGATGTAGCCGGTCGGGGAGAATTCGCCCTGACCCACGGTGGTCGTGAGATCCATCCAGCTGATCAGGTAGCTGCGAGCCTCAGCCAGGTTCTCGGCGGAACTCTTGCCGGTATACCAGGTGTTGCCGGGCTCGTTGGGATTCTGCTCCGAGATGAGATAGAGCGAGGTGTAATACATCAGCCAGTGATTCTCGGTGTCACCGCGCACCTGATAGGTGGTGCGCCACATGTCGCGGATCGCTTGCTTCGCCGCGGCGGAAAGTTGGTCCTGTCCCAGCAGCGATAGGCCCACGACGGGAAACATCCAGAACGGGCCGGTCCCGGGATCTTTCATCAGCGCGATCACACTGGTGGAGACCTGCGCTTGGTCCTCGTGGCGGACGAGTTTGGCCAGCATCTGGCCCACGCCGAGATTTTCGCCCGGCTTGGCTTGGGCGGCGTACCAGTTGACGACTTCGTCCACCCGCCGGTTGTAGTCCTCCCGCCGGACATTGGCATCCGTCACCACGAGGCGGACGGGCATGGGACCCGTGGCAGGAATTTGGGCGGTCGCCGGCAAAAGCGAGGCCGTCAGCAGAGCGAGCAGGGCGGAAATATTAATTTTCACGATGATGGGTCTTCCGGCTTATTTTTCTGCCCGGGGCAGGCTGATAAAATCGTTGATGGTCGAATTCTCAAACGGCCCGCGCTGCCAAGTGCGGCCGAAGTCAGACGAGGTGAAGAGCGTTTGTTTGACGACGCTGGCGTAGAGCAGTCCGTTGTCGGGATCGATGCCCACGCGCCAGACATGGTGCGGCGTGGGCAGCCCCGCGGTGCGGTTGATCCATGTCTTGCCGCCGTCTTCCGAAGTGAGCACTCCGGCATCCCAGCCTCCCAACGCGATGCGCTGCGGATGATGCGGGTCGAAGGTGACGTTATAGAGCGTGTGGTCCGAGGGCACGCCAGCGAGCTTGGTCCAGGTGGCGCCCCCATCATTCGAGCGCCACGCGCCGGCGCTCTGCGTGACCGCGATCCAGATCTTGGGATCGTGATAGCTCTGCTCAATGTCGTTGACCGCATCCGTGGTCGGCAGCACGTGCCGCCAGAACGCGGCGCCGTCCTCGGTCAGATAAATACCCGTCTCGCAACCCGCCAACACGTGGCCAGCTTGGCTGCGGTCGACCTTGATGGTCTGCGTGTATTTGCCGCGATCCGGCAAACCGTTCTCCCGCCGGGTCCATGTCTGCGCGCGATCGTGCGAAACCGCGATGCCATCGGGCAATGCGAGATAAACCTGGTCGGGGGCATTTGGATCCACCGCCACGTCGCGGCCCTCGGTGATGGTCCAGTCGTTCGTCTGCCGCCAAGTCAGCCCCCCATCGAGACTGCGCCAGCAGCCATTGAGCGCGGCCGTATAGATGACATTGTGATCACGCGGGTCGAACGCCGCTGCGGTGATGCTCATGTCATTGTACCCGATGTGCTGCCAGGCACCGTCCGCGCCGCGCTTGAAGAGACCGCTAATGGTGGTGATCTTCGAGCCGGTCACGTAACCCTTGTTTAAGGCGGCGCAGATGTAGAAATCAGCGGCGGCAGGGGTGGCGGCCAATCCGCCGACGGCCGGGAGAGTCAGGAGAGCCAGGAGCCGAAGGCCGGCGGGACGCAGGAGAGAGAGCGAGTTCATGCGGGATTGAGATCAGGGGAGGATAGAATCAGTGATACTGAGCGTGTTGAAATCAAGCACGCGTTCGAGCCGGCCGTGCGTGATCGTCAGCTTGCGCGAGCCCTTCTCAGCGTTGAGATACGGGCCCTCGAACAGCTTCCATTTCGTGTAGTCGAGCGGCTGGCCGTTCACCACCGGCGGCTGACCATAGGTAACGACCACGTCACGGCCGCGCAGCGTCTTCAGCTTGACCGTCGGAGTCGGCTCAAGGCTGAACGTCAGGGGGAGGGCGTTAATGGCCGCCTTGAACGCGGCGAAGTCCTTGAACTCGTCCTGGCTCGCCGCCTGCACGATGGTGCCATTCTTGAGATGCGGGCTCTGGAGCAGGGTATCGCCGGTGGCGACCCGCTCCCACTTGTAGCCCTCGTTGGACGGCAGTTGGAGGTAGCCGCGGTATGGAGTCAGGGTGTAGGGTGCCAAGGGCCGGTAGGCCAGATAGGCCCGGCCACCCCGGGCGAAGATCCAGCCGGATTTGTCCACGGAGAAGTCGGCAAGATCCTTGGAGAAAAATCCGTTGATCTGGGGATAACGGATCCCAGGCGGAATATTGTAGAGGGCGACGACCGTATCGAGATCTTGGAACACCTGTTCATAGGGCGAAGCGCCCAGGATCTTGTCCGGCTCGTCATACGACGGCTTACCCTCGGCGGGCAGATTCGGGATCATCAGCTCCGGGTAGGTCGGAAACCATGCCTGCAGCTGGTCCGGCGAGGAGTACGGGTGGTTGGAAAACATGTCGTTATGCACTCCGCGGGGGTCCGGGACCGCCCAGGTCACATCCCAGACGTGGGTCTGAATCGGATCCGCCGCTCCCCCTTGGTAGGAGCCGACGGCGTAGTCCCGGCGCATGTAGCTGGTTTTATAAACGGGTGAGGAAAGCACGTCGCTGAAGCGCCAGCGGCGGCGGGAGCGCTTGAGGTCGCGCTGCACGTAGTCCGCATCGCGGTCCATCGCGATGCGGTAGATGACTTCCGGGACGTCGTAATTCTTGGCCGCCACCGCAAAATACAGTCCGAAGCCGCCATAACCCGCCGTGGGCGGGGTGTTGCCAAACAGCAGCCAGCTGTAAAACGAAGCGTGGTCGTTCCACCGTTCCATCACCGGGATGTCGGTCGTGCGCGCATTCGGGCCGCGCAGCACGCCGTGCAGTGTGTTCTCGGCGAGGTCGGCAAACAGCCAGTCGAGCGTCATGTGCCCGCGCTGCCGCATCGCCGGATCCTTGGCCCACGAGGCCAGGAATACCATCGGGATGGCATACTCGGTGATATAACCCGTCGGATTGAACTCTCCCTGCCCCACCGTCGTCGTGAGGTCCATCCAGCTGATGAGATAGGCGCGGGATTCGGCGAGGTTCTCGGCTGAACTTTTGCCAGTATACCAGGTCTCAGCCGGCTCGTCGGGATAGAGTTCCGCCATCAGGTAGAGCGAAGTGTAATACATCGCCCAGTGATTTTCCGTGTCACCGCGTATCTGCATGGTGGTGCGCCAAGCGTGGCGGATCGCCGCCTGGGCCTCCGGCGAGAGCAGGCCGCGACCCGTGTAAGCCACGCACACCACGGGAAACATCCAAAACGGCCCGGTGCCCGGGTCCTTCATCAGCTCGATCACCCGGGCCGAGCAGGCTTCAATATCCTCGTGCCGCACGAGTTTGCACGCGATCGCAGTCATGTCCATGGTCGCGAGGTTGTCTCGTTTCACCTGGCTGTTCCGCCAGTTGATCGCCTCGTCGATGCGGCTGAAATATTGCTCACGCCGCAGGCCGGCGTCCTGCACCACGGTGGCCGGCGGCGGGGGCGCCGCGAAGGAGGGCTGAGCTTGGACGGCGGCCGGGGCGGCGAGGGCCACTCCGAGTAAGAAATAAGGAAAGGGTTTCATGGCTTGGATGGGGGTTATTTGGTCAGCACAGGCACGAAGACAAACGATGTGATATCCGAGCTCTCGAAGCCGTCGTGTTTCCAGGTGTGGCCAAAATCCTCCGATACAAACAAGCCCTCGCCCGTGACCCCGGCATAGAGCCGGCCAGAACCGGGCTCGACCGCGAGTCGCTTGACCCGGTGCCCGTCCGGCAGCCCGGCGTTGCGGGTCACCCAGGTTTTACCGCCGTCCTCAGACGTCAGCACGCCTTCCGCCCACCCGCCGATGGCAACGCGCCGCGGATTCGTCGAATCGAAGACCACACAATACAGCGGCTTCCGGCTCGTCACGCCGGCCAGCTGTTGCCAGCTCCGACCCCCGTCATGTGAGGACCAGGCCCCGTTGCTTTGGGTGACCGCCAGCCAGTTCTGGGGATCGTGGGGAGATTGTTGCAGGTCGTCGACGGTCGTGTCGGTGGCCAGCACTCGCCGCCACTTCATCGCCCCATCGTCCGTCAGATAAATGCCCGACTCACACCCGGCGAGAACGCGACCCATGTGCGTGCGATCCACTTGGATGGTCTGGGTATACTTGCCGCGGTCCGGAAGGCCGGTTTCGCGGCGGTGCCAAGTTTGACCACGGTCGTGCGAGACCACGACCCCGTCGGGCACGGCCAGGTAGACGTGATCGGGCGCACCGGGGTCGAGGGTCACCTGCAACGGTTCAGTCAAGGTCCAGTCGGTGGTAATCCGCCATGTCGCGCCGCCATCGAGGCTGCGCCAGCAGCCATTATTCGCCGCCGTGTAGATCACGCGAGAATCGCGCGGGTCAATGGCGAAGCTGCGGATGCTCGTGTCATTATAGCCGATGTGCTGCCATTCGCCCTGTTGGGATCGCCGGAAGAGTCCGTTCATCGTCACAATCTTCGATCCGATGACATAGCCTTTGTTGACTGCAGCCGCGACGTAGAGGTCGTAGCCCACCGGGGCGGGAGCGGCGGCGGCCAGCAGCGCAGGTAGAATAAAAGCGAGGAGGAGTTTGATCATGACGGAAGCATTGGGTTCTGGAATTGGGGGCGCCGGCGACCGGAAGATGGTCGGACACTCCCGATAAAACTATCCTGGATCTCGAGATTAGTGGCTGCTGGGGTTCATCGCGGCGCCCGTGCGTCGGAAAGGGGTTCGCCCGACCAAAGGCGCGTCGACCTCGGCGTCAACCTGCCTGATGTCCCTTCGGCGGTCGCCAACGCCACGCCGGCCGGGCAGAGCGGAAATCTGGTCGTCCCCGCCAGCCCAATTCTGCGCGGGAGCGACGGCAACAATCTCAGCGGCAAGGTCGGCCCTGACTCTATCGCAGCCGAGGTCACGGCCGCCGCGGGCCGCTACCCCCTGCAGCTGCTGGCGGACCTGAAAGCCGAGATCGGGGATCTCGGCCGGGTGGAACGCATCGCACGCTTGGCCAGCTTCATGAATTGCACCGCCGATCTTACCGCCCATCCCGAGTCCATCACTGCAACCTCTGACCTGCCGGACGCCGTGTTCGGTGAGAGCGGCCGTCATGCCCGGGCCTCCGTCTGGTCATGGCCTTGCCCGCTGGCGCGCCGCTCGAGCTCGAGTTGATCGCGGAAATTATGGCGTGAGGCAGGCATAATCAGACTTACTGGGAAATTTAGCCGAAAATCCGGGCGAGAAACGCTGGCAGGATCGTGGTCTTCATCAGGTTAAAGGGAGGCACGGCGGTCAGGCGTGCCGCACAATGTCGCTCACCGCCGCGATGAGGTTTTCGACTTCCTGGGCCGAATTGAACAGGTGGGTCGAGACCCGCGTCGCGTCGAGCTTCTGCTCGCTGACCGGACGGCACCGGAAGTGGTGAGGGGCCGCCCAGAGTTTGCCAAAGAGCTCACTGTAGCCGATGCGCGGAGTGCGGAAGGTCGTGATCGAACCGCGCAGCTCCGGTCGCGTCGGCGTCAGCACCTCGACGCTGGGAATCTTCGCCAGCCCCTCGTGGAGCTGCACCGCGAGTTCCCGGCCGTGCCGCGCGATGCGCTCGTGGCCCACTGTGCGATGAAACTCCACCGCCGCCGCCACACTGACCACGGCCGCCGCGCTGCGCGTGGCATATTCGTGCCGCGTGGCGTTATTGACGTAATGGAGGGTGCCAGGCAGGAACGGCAGCTCGCCCGAGTAGGCGCCGATGCAGACTGGCGCGACCTCCTCGTTACGCTCCTTGGCGATGAACAGGAGGCCGGTCTCGTGCGGCGCACCGAGCCACTTGTGGCCACTGGTCGCATAGGAATCGCAACCGAGGTCGCGCAGCTGGAACGGGAACATGCCGGCGGACTGCGCGCCGTCGATATGGAACCAAAGGCCATGCTCGCGGGCGATCCGGGCGATCCCCGCCGCCGGCAGCAGAATCCCCGTCGGCGCGGTGACGTGGCTGATCTGGATGACCTTGGTGCGAGGCGTGATGAGGTCGCGCACGCGCTGCAGGTTGCCCTCCACGCTGGTGGGATCGGGAGTGAAGAGTTTCACAACCACTCCGCGGCGCTTGTGCTGGTTGTACCAGGGGAAGGAGCCGCCGGGGTGCGCGTGATCTTCAAAGATGACCTCGTCGCCCTCGCGCAGCGTGAGCCCCGCAGCGATGATCGAGTTGCCCTCGGAGGCGTTGCGGGTGAAACAAATTTCGGTGGGCTCCACCGCAAAAAAATCCGCCACCGTGCGCCGGGCCGCGTGAAAGGAGTCGTGGCCAGTGTCAGAAATGACCTGATGGGCGAGCATCGTGTCGGTGAAGGTCTTCAGCACCGGGTTCGCCGCCGGACCGAGGCCGCCGGTGTTCATGTAGTGCAGCGAGGCTTCCAGCGGATATTGCGCGCGGACGGCGCGCCAGTAGGCGGCGTCCGTCCCGGCGTCATAGGCTGGCAGAGTCGCCGGAGGTAAAGCAGCACGTTCGCCCAGCAGTTTGGGGAGGGCCAGCGCCCCCAAGGCTCCGACGCCCAGGTTGCGGAGAAAGGATTTGCGGTCGAGGTTCATGGGAGAGCGGTGAAGGTGAGCGTGTGGTCGATGGCGAGAACCGCGTCCGCGCCGAGTTTTAAGTCATGGTCGAACTGCACCGGGAACGCCGCCAGCGGATAACCGTTGCGGCGCACAAACCAGTGCAGAGGGCCGGTGTTGTTGGCGAAGCGAATGATAACCCGCCGGAGCGTTTCGTCCAGCTGTCCATGCCATTCCATCCAGCGCGCCGCCGCGCCGTGGACCGACTCCAGGCCCTCGCGCCCACCCTCGGCGATGATCTTGATCGTCGGATCCAAATGGTCGTCGAGCAGCTCCCGCGCCCCGCGGAAAGCCAGACCCGTGTAATGCGAGCCGGGTTTGCCGCCGAAGGATTGCGGATTCCCGAGTGAAAGTTCGCGACCGCTCACATTCAGCAGGCGCGCCTGCCAGTGCAGGGTCCAGGTCTGCGTCGCGAAATCCACCGCGATGGTCAGCGTCCGCTCCTCGTTGAAGAGCACCCCTTGCGGCGTGCGCCATTCGAGGGTGTGCGCCAACATCGCCGTGTTTCCCGCTGCCTCGAGCTTCGTCCAGGCCACATGCCGCTGCTCGCCATGGTCATCGCGCCACTTGTAGCCATCCGTCGGCCAGCAGGTGGGACCGCCCCAGAAATTAAAACCCGACACATCCGTCAGCGTGAACGCGAGGCCGTGGTGCCAGGGGTGGTCGTTCGGGCGGAAATTCGTCAGGGTGTCACCGGCGAGCGAATTGAGCGGATGAAAATACGGCTTGGGCGACTCCGTCGCCGCCACCTCCGATACATAGACATAGCGGCAGAGCAACTGGTCGCCCGCAAAGAGGCTGACCGCCCGACCCTGCTCGTGTTGTAAGCGTAGAGAATTCATGCGAGTGTGAAGGCTTCCTCAAATTTCCCGCCCGTGAACGTGCGGACCGCGCCATCGGGAGCGACGACGGCAGCCTCGATCCCGGGAGGGACCGTGACGGAGAGATGGAATTTTCCCGGCGCCGTGCGCCAGGCGACCTCGATCAGGCCGCGCGGCGTGCAAACGCTACCGGTCGCGTGCGTGAGGCCGCAGCGGGTCGGCGCGATGCGCACCTTGGCGAAGCCCGGCTCCGTCGCGGTAACGCCAAGAATGCGTTGCTGAAACTCGAGCACGGGATGCGCGGCCCACGCATGGCAAAGGGAACGCCAGTAACTGTTCTCCTCGACGAAGGTCGAAAGACCGTAGCCGACTGACTCATGCCAAGGCCCGAGATGTTTCGGCATGTCGTCCGCGTGCCCGGATTTCGCCAGGGCCGCGAACCCCGTGTGCAGCCAAAAGAAGGAACCCGGCGCGAGTTTCGCGTCATTCGGGAACCGCTGCATGATGATGGCCCGCTCGCGCTCGCCGGCGAGACCCGCAACGATCGCCCAAGCATTCCCGTACTGGCTGACCTCGGGGCCGCCGGGCCGGTCGAAATAGAGTCCCTCGCTCTCGGACCAAAACAGCGTGTGGGCTTTGCGCCGCAAGTCGGTCGCCTCACGGGTGAGCGCCTCGGCCTCCGCCGCGCCGCCCAACTGGCGGATCAGCAACGCGGCCTCGTCGAGGGCGTTGATGTACTGCGCGGAATGGATGCAGGTCGTGCCGGTATCGGCCCCAGGCACCACGCCGCGCGGCCACCACGGGCACCAGTCGGTGATGTTCCAATATGGCAGCTTCGCGGGGAGGCCATCCGCATCGGTGTGCCGGCGGTACCAGTCAAGGACGGCCCGAATGCCCGGCAAGAGGTCCTTCACCGTGATCCGGTCGCCCGTGCAGTAAAAGTAGTCCTTGATGTTGGTGATCCAGTGGATGCTCCACGCCGGGATGATTTGCACGAGCCGCGAGGGGAAACGCGCCTGCGTGAGTCCGTCGGACAAGCGCGACCAGTCGAAATGATACAGCGCCTGGCGGCTTAAACGGTAATCACCGGTCGTGAGCATGCCGAGCTTCGACGTGATCATCGTGTCTCCGGCATACTGCATCTGCTCGTAATGCGGGCAGTCCTCGAACGTCTCGTGCGAGCACATGCGCATCGTGTGCAGGCCGACCGTCCAGATTTTATCCAGCGCCGGATCGGAGGATTTGAACGTGGCGGCGATGCGATACGGATACGCCGTGAAGCGATTTTGCACCGCGCGCACGGTGAGCGGCGTCGCGCCCACCTTGATCTGCAGGCCTACGTAGCGAAACGCCCGCCAGTGCAACGGCTCGAACGTTTCCTCGCGGCCCGAGGGCTCCCAGATGTCGCTCCAGCCCGTGACTTCACCGCGGCGGTCAAACGTCCAGCCGCGGCTCTCGTCCGCGAAGTGCGAGGCGAGATTCGCCAGCGACTGCTGCTTGCCCAACAGTTTCGCGCCCGGCGTGTCCCACCGCAGCCGCAGCGCCTCAGCGTAGGTCAGCCGCACCTCGCTGCCGGCGCCGCCCGACACCTCGAGATGGGGGAACGCCGTCGTCATGATTTTTGCGTCGAGCACGAGCGTCACGGTTTTGTTGGCGGGCAGCGTCAGCGCGGCCCCGCCCTCGAGCAGCGCCTTCCACGCCGCCGACACCGGCGCGCCGCCGACGAGAAACGCCTCCGCAAACTTCTCCGGGGTGCCTTCCTCGAGCATCGGCACCATGCGCGGCATCAGGCCATAGGGACTCGCGGGATCGCGGCGGTTTTCCAGCAGCTCAGCCTTGAAAAGCAAATGCGCCGCCGGCCAGGCCGTGTCGTCAAAGTCGGGCGTGTTCCAGCCGACGGGGATCAGCTTCGAGACGCGATGTTCGAAGTAGCCGAGGTAACCCTCGAAGGTGGTGTGCTCGTTCTGAAACCGGTGAGCCTTGTCCACGGCGACTTTCCACGCCGCATCGGTGCGCAGGTCAGTGATCGTCTCGCCCGACTTGGACTGCAGCGCGCCCTCGAGCACAAAGCCGCCGGTGTACGTCATGACCGAGCAAGGCGGGCCGAGCAGCGCGGGGCGGTGGGCCACGCGGGACATGTCGAGTACGATGGCCGCGAGGACGTTGCGGCCCCGACGCAGGTGCGGCGCGAGGTCGAACGTCTCGTAGAAATGATGGTTCACGTCGCCCTTCGCCGGGCCGCGACCGAGACAGACGCCGTTGCAGAAAAACAGATACCGGCTGTCCGCCGACACGTGGACCGTGAGTTGCACCGCAGCCGGGTCCGCGACCTCAAAGGTGCGGCGGAAATAACGCACTTGGTAGTGCGAGGGCGTCGCGTTCTCCGGCAGCGGGGCCGAGTGTGAGCCTTCGGCGGACCAGATCCAGTTGGCGGAATTGACGAAGGGTTTTTGGGTCACGTGAAGGGCGTTGCGGCGCTAGCGCCGGAGAAACACAAAGTCCGAGGCATAGGCGCCATACAGGCCGCCATCGTGCCAGGTGCGGCCGAGGTCGTCGGAGTAAAAAGTCCCTTCCTCAAACGTCGAGGCCCAGAGGCGCCCTTTCACGTCCGGGTCGAAAGCCAGCACGAAGATGTTTCCCGACGGGAGCCCCGCAGTCCGGTCCGCCCAGGTCCGGCCGCCGTCGGCGGAGATGCGCACGCCCACCGCCCATCCGCCCACCGCCATTTGCGCCGCGTCGTGGGACGAAAGCGCCACCGCATAAAGATTGGCCGTCGCCGTTCCGAGGTCGGCCGCACTCCAGGTCTGGCCACCGTCGCGCGAGAGCCAGGCCCCACGGCCTTGCGTGCCCGCAAGCATAAGCTTGGCGTCGGCTGCGCTCTGCGCGAGTCGCAGCACGGTCACCGCCGGAAACTCGGCGCGTTGCCACGAAATCGCCGCATCCGTCGAAACGTAAATG
>JBDTJA010000022.1:0-2904 GCA_039936075.1 Opitutaceae bacterium
TGGGCGCGGGAGCTGCCGGCAGGCCACGAGTTCGAGCTGGTGGTGGACCTGGCCGCGGCCCCCGCAGCGGATCGGGCGTCAGGGGTGCAGAATGCGGTTCAGCGGTATTTTGCCAGCCGGGCGGAGGAGAAGGGACGCGAACTGCGCCAGCTGCTGCGACGGGGAAGGATCAGCCTGATGGTGGGACTGCTTTTTCTGGGCGGGTGTTATTTGCTCGGCCTGCTGGTGGCACAGCTCGGCTGGGCCGGGTTTTCCGTCGTCGGTAAGGAAGGGCTGGCGATCGTGGGGTGGGTTGCGATGTGGCGGCCGCTCGAGATTTTCCTGTACGACTGGTGGCCGGTGCGGGAAGAGCGGACGCTGTTCCAGCGCCTCGCGCGAATGAGCGTGCGCCTGGTGCTGCCTTCGGCGTAGGCTCTCCCCATGTCGTCCCAAGATCCACTTTCCGCCACCGTGCGCTGGCTCAGCCAGCATACGCACTTTCCGGCGAGCCGGCTGGACTCGAAGGCCGAGACGCTCCTTCTCATCGCCGCGCTGGCGGCGGCCGAGGAAGCGGCGGAACTGGCCGGGACGAAGCACCTGATCAAGTCGCGGGACGTCGCGAAGGATGCGGCGTCGCGCGCCTATGCCTACCGCCGGAGCAAGGTGCACTATGTCTGCGACAACGGCGCGAAGGTTTGAGGTTCGCGGTGCTGAAGCTGCGCTCAAGCGGCGGCGACATTGTCATTCAGCAGCGCTGAGTGACGGGTGCGCGGGGCGATCAACGCCGACCCAGGCTCGGGTAACTTTTGGTGAGAGCGCATTGAGCAAGGGTGTAGCCACGAGCGTGAGCGAGTGGAGGGAGCCGGCCACTCGCTCACGCTCGTGGCTACTTCCGTTTTGTCCGGCAAGCCGATTTGCGGTAGCCTTTGCGGCTTGATCGACTTGGCTGGAGGCATGTCGGAACAGCCCTTGCCCTCCCCAGCCGAGACTTCGATCGGACGGGCGGGACTGACGCCGTGGCTGGTGATCCTGCTGGCCGCGACTGCGTGGGCGGGGTGTTTTTTGTTTCCGCCGTCGTGGCGCGCGTTGGGCGTCGCCGAAGGCAATTTCGTCTTTCTCGATTTGACCGGAGTGCTGGCGTCGGGTGAAGCGGCCCAACTCGGTCTCAATCCCTACCTGCCCAATCCGCTCGATGTTTATCATCGTCCCCATGTCTACACGGAATGGTGGCTGGTAACGGGGCGCCTCGGGCTCACCCGCCAGGATGTGCGCTGGTTGGGTCCGGTGCTGATCGGCCTGATGTTGTTGAGTGCAGTGGCTGTCGTGAGGCCGGTCGGAAGGCGTCAGGGCCTGCTGATGCTCGCGGTGTTTGTTTCACCCGCCGTGTTAATGGCGGTCAACCGGGGCAACAACGACTTGGTGGCGTTCATCCTGATGAGTGGGGCGTTCGGGCTCCTCCGGTCCGCCAGGTCGCCGCCGCGCCTGCTGGGCATCGCGTTGCTCGCGCTCGCGGCGGTGTTGAAATATTATCCGCTCGCCGCCGCGGTGGTGCTCCTCGACGCCCGCTCCCGCCGCGAGTGGCTGGGATGGATCCTGCTGTTTGGTGTAGTACTGGTGGTCGCGTGGCCGGGTTTGGTGCCGGGGCTGCAGAGCGCGGCCAAATACCGGCCAAGTCCCGACTGGGTGCACGCGTTTGGTGCGCCGGTTATTTTCCGGGACTTTGCCCTCACCCCTCCACCCAGCTGGCTGCTCATGGGCGGGGCGCTGGCCGTGGCTGGGTGGGCGGCGCGCGGCGGGTGGTGCGAAGTCACAGCCAGCGAGGAAAGCCTCAACGCGGAGCGGGAATTTGCCGGGGCCGCGGCGGTCGTCGTGGGCTGTTTTGCGTTGGGGTCATCCTATGCTTACAAACTGATTTTTGCGCTTTGGCTGCTGCCCTGGCTGTGGCGGACGACGCTCGATAAAAGGTCAGAGCGATGGAGGCGGGTGACCTTGGGACTGTTGCTGGCGGTGCTCTGGCTGGACGGGCTGCTTTCGCTGGCGGTGAACACCGTGATTCCCCCCGGCCACCCGACGTTTGCGCTGCGCCTGATGCAAACCGGCCTCATCGTGAGCCAGTTGCTCAGCTGGGCCTTCGTGATTTGTCTGTTGCGCGGGCTGGTGATTTACGCGGTGCCCCGCATGGCCCGCTTGTGCGGGAGGAGATTGGGGCGTCGGGGAGTGGCGTGACAACGCGCTCGCCTCGACGCGGGCCGCAACGGCAAGCTGCTGGACATGAAGATCGAGGCCATCTTGGCGGAACTCACCACCGCGCTCAAACGCGCGCACGCGCTCAGCACCGTGGGCGAATTGCTCGGCTGGGATGAACAGGTTAACCTGCCAGCGGGGGCGGCCGAACAACGCGCCGGCCAGCAGGCGGCGCTGGCCGAGGCGCAACATACGGCCGCAAGTGATCCGCGGATCGGCGGTTGGCTGACGACGCTGGAAGCGGCAGCGGCGGGCTTGACCGAGGATCAACGCACGGTCCTGCAGCAGGCGCGGAAGGATTACGACCGCGCGACCAAACTGCCGGCGGAGTTTGTGCGCGAAAAGGCGACGCAGGGCAGCCGCGGCTATCATGCGTGGGCGGCGGCGCGGGCGGCGGATGATTTTGCGGGCTATGCGCCGGTGCTGGAAAAGAATCTGGAGCTCGCGAAACGCGAGGCGGCGTTCCTCGGGTGGAAGGGCCGCGAGTACGACTACATGATCGACAAGCACGACCCGGGCATGACGGCGGACGTGATTGGGCGGTTGTTTGCGGAACTGAAACGCGAGCTCGTCCCGTTGGTGCGGGAGATTGCGGCATCGAAGGTGAAACCGCAGACCGATAGGTTGCGCGGATTTCCCGTGGAGGGGCAGATGGCATTTTTGCGCGAGGTGACCGCGCGG
>JBDTJA010000023.1:0-6085 GCA_039936075.1 Opitutaceae bacterium
CATGCCCTTGTAGACGATCGTCCGGCAGGAAAGACTTGCCACGTACCACGACTCCGCGCCGCCCATCGTCGAAGTGCGAATGTCGCTGTAGCCGCGTTTGCGGATGATGTAGAGCTTACGCTCAAAGGCCAGGTCGTCCGCCAGCGCCGGATTGCGGCCAATGAACACCTGGCGCATGAACGGCTCGCAGGATTTGGCCGTCTCGCCGAGCGACGAGTTGTCCGTTGGCACGGTGCGCCAGCCAAGGAATGTCTGTCCCTCGGCCTGCACGATGCGCTCAAACGTCTGCTCAATGCGGCGGCGCACCGTCGGGTTGCGCGGTAGAAAAATGATGCCGGCGCCGTAATAGCCCGGGGCGGGCAGCGTGATGCGCATCTTTTTGCAGACCTCGGCGAGAAACTTGTGCGGGAGCTGCAGCAACACCCCGGCTCCGTCACCGGTGTTGGGCTCGCTACCGGCGGCGCCACGGTGATCGAGATTGGTCAGGACTTGCAGCGCGTTCTTGAGAATCTCGTGGGACTTGCGGCCGTGCAGATCGGCGACGAAGCCGACGCCGCAAGCGTCATGCTCAAATGCTGGATCGTACAACCCCTGTTTGGCCGGACGGCCGGCGACCGAGAACTCGGTGGGCAGGGAAAGATGATTGGGCCGCGAAGCGTTCGACATCAGAGTGGGGATGAGCGGGAGCGGAAAGTGTGCCGGAGTGGGCGAATGCAGGAGATGTGCGGGCAAAAAAAGGGCCGGTCGCTTTTTGCGAGAGCCGGCCCGGGAAGGTTAGTTCGTCGATGCGGCTTCGCGTCAGAAGAAGCGAATCGTTTTAGTGGCCATTTTGGCGTGCTCCGCGTCGGAGCAGCCCGCATTGGTCGGGGCGCCGTCGGCCAGGTCGGTGGGTTTCACAAGGTCGTTGCTGAGCAGGTAGTTTTCCACTTCCTCGCCGGAAATGTCGGCAAGCATGACACCGTCAATCTCGACGCAGGGCGAAAGCGGCTGGCCGGACTTCTGCACCATTTCCGCATAGTGCACCCGGTTGTTGATGATATCGATGTCCTCGAACGCCAGCCCGTGCTTGCGCAGGACCACGCGCACGCCATTGGACCAACCGCATTGCGGCTTAAGATAGGCTTTGATGTTCATGCGACAGGGATACGCGGGAGCAAAAGTGTAGCAAGCAATAGAGCATGGTTTTTTCCCGGCAAGCGGAACTTTATAAAATCTTTGGCATAAGCGACCGCTTGTCAGCCCCGCCGGAGCCCGCGCCGAAATTCCGTCGGCGTCTGGCCCGTGCGCTGGCGGAATTGGCGCGAGAAAAAAAAGATGTCCCGAAAGCCGAGGGCCTCCGCGATCATCCCAATTGTCAGATCGGATTCGGAGAGCAATTGGCGCGCGCGCTCGATTTTCGCGCGGATAATGTAATCCTGCGGCCGCAGGCCGGCGACGCGCAGAAACACCCGCGAGAAATGGTCCACGCTGTAGCCCACCCGGCGCGCGAGCGCCGCAATCGGTGGCACCCGGCCGGGACTCTCGCGAATCTGCGCCGTCGCCCGCAAGATCACGTCACGGTGATGTTGATCAATGCCCGGCGCATCCGGACCGGGCGCCGCCGCCTGCTCCCGCGCGAGCTCCATCAATAATCCGCCCATCAGCTGAGCGCCGACCGCAGCCCCCGCCCGGTCATCGCTCAGCTGGATGATGCGTTGCATCAAACCATCCACCAGCTCGAGCTGCCGTGTCCGCAACGTTTCGAAAGGCGGCGTAAAAGCGGATAAAGGCAAATGCCGGGCTGGCGTGTGCAGCGTAAAGTGGATGAAATTCACCCCCAATCTCTCCGCCGGGTCCTGCTCCGCCTCATAGCGATGCCCCGGTCGCATCCATACACAGGTGCCCGGCGCGAGCGGCAACTCGGTTTTGCCGAGGCGCATCTGACCGCGCCCGGCCCAGACGAACCACAGATCGTAGTCGCGCAACCCCCTCACCCATTCCGGCCCCAAATGCCAGCCTGGCTCGCAGCGCACGCGACCCACCGCACCCAAGGCCACGACGCAGGATTGACCGGAAATTTTCATGGAGCGGATAAACACAAATAAATAGCGGGGCGGTGCATGGCCCCGCAACCTCATTCCGGGTAAAGTGAGTAGCTGCCTTCGTAACCCTCGCCCCGTTTTCCCATGAGCACCACCGCCGCCCCTGAAGTCCTGTTTGACGTCGTCGCCGACATGCACGTTCCAGAGCTGTATCAGCCCACGGCGGTCGCGGACGGGGTTGAGCACTTCTCCGACATCGGACCCGAGCAGATCGCGTTCTATCGTGAGCACGGCTATCTCGTGGTGCGCCAAGCCTTCAATCCCAAGGAAGTGACGGACGCCATCGACGGTCTGGTGGACTTGATCATGGGCAAGCGCCCGGATTTCAAGCACGTCTACTTTGAGGGCAAAGCGAAGGAAATCCTCTCCACCTTGGGACCGGACCAACGCCAGGACGCGGTGCGCAAGCTTGGGATGTTCATTGAGTTCGACACGCGCCTGAAGGCCATTTCTCACCATCCCGAAATGTTGCGTGCGCTGCAGTCCTTGATGGGTGGCCTCGAGCCGGAAATGTTTCAGGACATGGCCCTGATTAAACCGCCCCTGCTCGGGCGTGAGAAACCTTGGCATCAGGACAAAGCTTACTTCGAATATCCCCTCGGCACGCCCGTCGTGGGCGTGTGGATCGCTCTCGACGAGGCCACCATCGCCAACGGTTGCATGCAAATCATGCCCGGCCTTCACAAGAAAGGGCCCATCCTTCACTTCCAACGCCGCGACTGGCAGATCTGCGACAACACCATGCTCGGGCAAAAATCCGTGGCCGTGCCACTAAAGCCCGGTGGCCTGCTCTTCTTCGACGGCATGCTGCCGCACGGCACCCCGCACAATTCCTCCCCGAAACGCCGACGCGCGTTGCAGTTTCACTACCTCCCCACCGGCGTGAAAAAAATCGCCCCTGAGGAGCGCCTGAAGCATTTCGGCGCCGACGGGACGAACGTGACCTGCTGAGGTTGCCTGAAGGTGGGCCGGGCGCTCCGCGCGCAGCATCCTGCCCCAACCGGGCGCTCGCGGAGGGCACAGCCTACCCTAAAATTTCCTAGCTCCCCCGCGTGTGCTCGCGTATCACGCCCGGGATGAAAGTTTCCGCGACCCCGACCCCGGCCACGGTGCCGTCGGCCCCTTTCCACCCAGAAGGTCGCAAAATGAAGGTCCTCGTGACCGGTGCGGCCGGATTCATTGGTTATCATGTGGCCCGCCGCTTGGCCGGGACCAGCCGCTGCGAGGTGCTGGGCGTGGACAACCTGAACGACTACTATTCCGTCGATCTCAAGCGCGCCCGGCTGGCGGAACTCGCCGGGCTGGAGGATTTTCGATTCGTGCAAGTGGATTTTGCGGATGCGACTGCATTCCAGGGCATCTACCGCCACTTCAAGCCCGACTATGTGATCCACCTCGGGGCGCAGGCCGGCGTGCGGTACAGCATGGAAAATCCTTCGGCCTACGTGCACAGCAACCTGACGGGTTTCCTCAATGTCCTCGAGGCCTGCCGCAAACTGCCCCCAAAACACCTCGTTTTTGCTTCGTCCAGCAGCGTTTACGGCGCCGGTGCCCAAGTGCCTTTCCGCGAGGACGCCAACACCGACCAGCCTATCTCGTTTTACGGCGCGACGAAGAAAAGCAACGAACTGATGGCTCACAGTTACGCGCATTTGCACGGGCTGATGATCACCGGCCTGCGGTTTTTCACCGTCTACGGTCCGTGGAGCCGGCCGGACATGGCGCCGACCATTTTTTCCAAGGCCATCTGCGAGGGCACACCCATCAAGCTCTTCAACCACGGGAAAAGCCGGCGCGATTTCACCTACGTCGACGACATTGTGGACGGCGTCGTGAAGGTACTCCTCTACCCTCCCGCCACCCCACCCGTCCCCCCTTTTCGCATTTTCAACATCGGGCACAACCGCCCGGTCGAAGTGCGACTCTTCGTGCGCATGCTCGAGCAATTGCTCGGCAAAACAGCTCAGGTCGAACTCCTGCCGCCGCAGCCGGGCGACATGATTGAAACCTGCGCCAGCATCGAGGGTCTGCAGGCCGCCATCGGGTTCACTCCGCGGGTCTCGCTGGACGAAGGCCTGCGCAACTTCACCACTTGGTTTAAGACGTATTATCGCCATCCATGAAAACCATCCTGCTCCTCGTCGGCTCCAACATCTTCATGACCACGGCCTGGTACGGGCAGTTGAAATTCAAGTGGCTCGAAGGCAAATCGTTGCTCTTCATCATCCTCTTTTCCTGGGCCATCGCGTTTTTCGAATACTGCCTGATGGTCCCCGCCAATCGCGCCGGTTACTTCGACAGCGGATTCACCGGTTATCAGCTCAAAATTCTCCAGGAATGCATCACCTTGGGCGTCTTCGTGGTCTTTGCATGGTTGGTGCTGAAGGAAAAACTCTCGTGGAACTACGCCGTGAGCTTTGTGTTCATCATGCTCGCCGTGTACTTCGCCACGGCCTTCAAGCCCGGCAGCACGCCGCCCGGCACGTAGGATGGGGTTTCCTTTCCGCCATAGCCTTGGCAACGGCGGAAACCCTGCCGGTCTACTAAAATTAGTGCGTCGGGCTTTTGGGCCCGACATCGGTCGTCCGCGACCCGGTGAGTCCGTTCCGGAACTATCTCCCCCCGGTTGCATCGTATTTCGATCGTAAACTCCGACCCACGGCGTTTCCGCTGGCCCATGGATCTTCCCCGCGGAAACGCCCCAGCCACGTGGCCGCGTGTCCTGTTGCGGGAAACTTACGCGTTCCGGCTGCTCCGCGCTTGCCACGCCTTGGGTGCGGCGCAACTTGAACTTCTCTTTTAATCGCAACCTCAACTCCTCCCTATACGCCATGTCCAAAGCCGCCCCCGCCAAAACCGCTCCTGCCTCCCCCGCTGTCTCGCATGTTCGCGAGAAAAACATCGAGCTCGCCCTCTCCTCCATCACCAAACAGTTCGGCGACGGCTCGATCATGCGCTTGGGCAGCAACGCCAGGATGAAGGTCGAGACGCTCTCGACCGGCTCGCTCGCGATCGATCTCGCTCTCGGCGTCGGAGGCCTGCCCAAGGGCCGCATCGTGGAAATCTATGGCCCGGAATCGTCCGGCAAAACCACCTTCTGTCTCAGCGTCATCGCCGAAGCGCAGAAAAAGGGAGGTCTCGCCGCCTTCATCGACGTTGAGCACGCACTCGACCCGAAATACGCGCGCGTCGTCGGCGTAAATCTCGATGATCTCCTCGTTTCTCAGCCCGACAGCGGCGAAGACGCGCTCAACATCATGGAGACGCTCATCCGCTCCAACAGCATCGACGTTATCGTCCTTGATTCCGTCGCTGCCCTCATCACGAAGGCCGAACTCGACGGCCAGATGGGCGACATGACCATGGGCAGCCAAGCCCGCCTGATGTCGCAGGCCATGCGCCGCCTCACCGCCGTCGTCAGCAAGACGAACTGCGTGTGCATTTTTACCAACCAGATCCGAGAGAAAATCGGCGTCATGTTCGGCAGCCCCGAGACGACCTCCGGCGGCCGCGCGCTGAAATTTTTCTCGTCCATCCGCATCGACATCCGTCGCAAGGACCAGATCAAGACGCCCGAGGGCAAGGTCATCGGCAACCGCACCAAGATCAAGGTCGTGAAAAACAAGGTCGCCCCGCCGTTCACCGAGGTGGAATTCGACATCATGTACGACGAGGGTATTTCCAAGCTCGGTTCGCTCCTCGACCTCGCTCTCGAGCACAAAATCCTGGAGAAAAAGGGCGCGTGGATCGCATACGAAGGCGCGCTAGTCGGCCAGGGCCGCGACGCTGCCAAAGCCGCGCTCAAGGAAAAGCCCGAGCTCGCGGAGAAAATAGCCAAGGCCGTGCAGGAGAAAGTCACCGTCGTGGCCGGCACCGTCATCGCCGGCGCGCCGGAGGCCTGAGCAGCCCGCGGTTTGCTGCAGGGCCGGCTGATCCCCTTTCCATGGGTGGGCCGTGCGCTTCGCGCGCGGTGGATTAAAATTTCTATCGCGCGCGAAGCGCAC
>JBDTJA010000024.1:0-5208 GCA_039936075.1 Opitutaceae bacterium
CACCGGATCGGTGGATCCGGTGGCGGAGAGTACCGCTCGATGCGCGGTGCGCGGCGGCAAGCGTTACGAAGAAGCCGTCACGTTGACTGAAACGGCGACCTGACCGTCGTCGGAAGTGACGATGTTAACCATGTCGCCGACACGCACATCGCTACTCCCGATCGCCGTCCCGCCCTTCGAAAAGGTCGTGGCACTCGTGAGCGTGATGGTGCGGCCGTCCACTGTGAGGGTGTTGTCGGTTTTCGAGCCAACCTTGCCGCTGACGTTCCGCGTGAGCCGATTGTCCGGCTTCACTTGCTGCGGCATGGACGGATCGGAGGACGTGGATTGAGCCAGTCCCGCCATGGGAAATGCCATGGCGGACGCGAGGAGCAGGCCGAGGAAAGTCGGCCGGAGGGGTGCATGACTCATGGTGATGCCTTTCTTGTGGCGCTGCAATCCGGCCAAATTCGGCGGGGTTACTTCACCGTGATGTTGTTCTTCACGTCCCTCACGCCGGTAATCGAGGCGGCGACTTCGCCGGCACGCGACTTCTGCGTGGAGTTGTCCACAAAGCCGCTCAGCTGGACCACGCCTTTGAAGGTCTCGACCGAGATGTCGCTGGACTTGACGTTGTCATCCTTGAGCAGGGCGGCTTTCACCTTGGTTGTCACGGTGGCATCGTCCACGTACTCGCCCGTGCTTTCCTTGGTCGGCGTTGCCGCACAACCGGATTGCAGGGACATGAGGCCGAGGGTGCTGGCGCAAACGGCCGCGAAGGCCGCGACCTTGATCGAATTTTTTAAGGAGTTCATCCTCCCTTAGTATCGCCAAATCGCCGGAGGTTCGCGGTTCTCGCATTTTTTCGCGCGCTCCCTGCCTTGCCAACTCCACCCCCCCGAGCGCAGCCTCCTCCCGCGCCCCTAGCTCCGTTCCGCTTTATCTTTCCCATGGCTCAACTCTCGCTCCTCCCGCTACTCCACCGGTCATTGGTGAGCTTTTTCATTGTCAACGGATGTCTAACTGCCGGCCTGCGCGCCGCGGATTCGGCCGTCCCTTCCGCCTCCGTGGCAGCCAATCCCCTCATGACGGAGAGCACCCTCCCGTTTCATCTGCCTCCGTTCGACCTGATCAAGGCAGAGCATTTCGCCCCCGCCTTCGAGGCCGGCATGACCCAGCATCTCGCGGAGGTCGAAGCCATCGCCAGCCAGTCGGCCACGCCGACGTTCGCGAACACGATCCTCGCCCTCGAGCGCTCGGGCCAGCTGCTCAACCGCGTCTCGACCGTGTTTGACGCCCTCGCGGCCGCCGACACCAACCCCGCCATCCAGGCTATCGAAATCACGATGGCGCCAAATCTGTCCGCCCACTACGACGTCGTGCTCCTCAACAACGCCCTCTTCGCGCGCGTGGATGGACTGTTCCAAGCGCGCAAAGCGCTCAAGCTCGATGCCGAGTCCATCTGGCTAATCGAGCGTTATCGCCGCGACTTCGTCCGCGCCGGAGCTCTGCTGAATGACGCCGACAAGACGAAGCTCAAGGCGTTCAACCGCGAGATCGCGGTACTCCAGACCACGTTTAACCAAAACGTGCTGAAAGAGCAAAACGCGGACCTTGTGGTCGTCGACACCCGCGAGGAACTCGCCGGACTACCCGACAGCGAGATTGCCGCGGCTGCCGCCCAGGCCGAGGCCAGCGGCCACCCGGGCAAATTCGCGCTGCGGCTGGTCAACACCACCGACCAGCCACCGCTCGCCTCGCTGCAAAACCGCGCGGTGCGCGAGCGCCTGATGGCGGCCTCGCTCGCTCGTGGCAGTCACGGCGGCCCGTACGACAACCGCGAGGTCGTCTCGCATCTCGTACTTCTCCGCGCCGAGCGCGCCGTCCTCCTCGGCTACGCCAACCACGCCGAATACCAGCTCGCCGAACAGACCGCGCGGAACGTCCGCACCGTCAACCAGCTCCTTACCGACCTTACTCCTCCGGCCCTCGCCAACGCCCGGCGCGAGGCCGCCGCCATGCAGGCCATCGTGGACGGGGAAAAGGGCGGCTTCACCATCGGCGCCGCCGACTGGGATTTCTACAACGACAAGGTGCGCGCGAAGCAATATGCGTTCGATGCCGCCCAGCTGCGCCCCTATTTCGAGCTGAACCATGTGCTGATTGACGGCGTGTTTTACGCCGCCACCCAGCTGTATGGCATCACCTTCAAGGAGCGCCACGACCTCCCGGTCTACCAGCCGGATGTGCGTGTTTTCGAGGTGTTCGATGCCGACGGCTCTTCACTGGCGCTGATCCTGATCGACTATTACGCCCGGCCGTCGAAACGGGGCGGGGCCTGGATGCTTGAGTACGTTTCTCAATCCCAGTTACTCGGCCTCAAGCCGGTCGTCGCCAACCATCTCAACATTCCGAAACCACCTCCCGGGCAGCCTACGCTGCTGACCTTCGACGAGGTCACGACCGCTTTTCACGAATTCGGCCACGCCCTCCATGGGATGTTCTCGCAGGTGAAATATCCGCGCTTCAGCGGCACCAATGTCCCGCGCGATTTCGTCGAGTATCCCTCGCAGGCGAACGAGATGTGGGCGACCTGGCCGGCGATCGTTAAACATTATGCGAAACACTACGTGACCGGTGAGCCGATGCCGCCCGCGCTGCTCGAGAAGATGCTGGCGACGACCACCTTCAACCAAGGCTTCAAAACCACCGAGCAGCTCTCCGCCACACTGCTCGACCAAGCCTGGCACCAGCTGACGCCGGCGGAGGTGCCCCCCGCCGACGGCGTCGTGGCATTCGAGGCCACCGCCTTGAAAAAGGCCGGCATCGATTATGGTCCCGTGCCACCCCGTTACCGCACGACGTATTTCTCGCATTCGTTTTCCGGCGGTTACTCCGCGGGATACTATTCGTATCTCTGGAGCGAGGTGCTCGCGGCCGACACCGTCGATTGGTTCAAGACTCACGGCGGCCTCACCCGGGCAAACGGCGACCGCTTCCGCTCCCTGCTGCTCTCGCGCGGCGGCAGCTCGGATGCGATGGGCCTGTTCATCAATTTTGTCGGCGGTGAACCCCGGGTCGAGCCGCTGTTGAAAAAGCGCGGCCTCGCGCAGCCGGGACCGCAGAAGGCGGTCGACTACGACGGTTAAACTGCCCTGCTCCCTCTCATGAATAAAAAATCCCTCGTCCTCTGCTCCGCCCTGCTGGCCTTGATGGCTGGCTGCAGCCGCTCCGGCATGGTTGACGGCACCGGTTCCGCTACCACCTCCGTGGCGGTGCCCGCGAATGCCGCCCCGAAGTCCGCCACACCGCCCCGCATCGCGCATGGCCAGCAAGTTGACATCAAAGCCTACCTTTCCACCGGCCGGACCACCATCTTTGACTTCACGAGCGAATACTGCCCGCCCTGCCGAGCCATCGCGCCTTATCTGCACAAGCTTCACGCCACCCGCCCCGATATTGCCGTCGTCGAGGTCGATATCAACCGGCCGGGCGTGCAGGGAATCGATTGGGCTTCCCCGGTCGCTCAGCAATATGGGTTGCAGTCGATTCCGCACTTCAAGGTCTTCGGTCCTGACGGTCGACTGCAGGCCGAAGGGCAGGAAGCGTCCGTCCTCGTCCGCCAGATGCTGCAGAAATTGCCTTAACCTACCGGAGGGGCGGGAGGAGTCTGAGCTCTGCAGGTGCTTCCTCCTGCGTTTGGCGGCGAGAACCGCTGTTTCAGCCAATCTGTGCTCGTCAACGTAGTCGTGGAGAAAGTCTGACTCGCGGGCTTTTCTCACGGATGAAGATGTCCCGGGATTTAAATCCGGGACCAAGTCCGTCTCGGTTTATGTTCGCCAGGCGCCCAATGCCGCCGGCCACCCCTCCCTTGTGCAGCGCGACCGTATTCAACCCATCGAACATCTCTCGTCCGCCGAAGTCATGAAATAAGCCGTCTCACGCGGCGCCGTCGAATTGGTCACCGCCCGCAAGACCAAACCTTCACTGTTGGAAGGTCCTGCGGCCGCCCGTTAAAAGGAGATGGAACCTGCCGGCGATTGCTCCAGTCTCAGCTTCTCGCCATGACGTTTTCACCCCGGATATTCCTTTGCCTCGTGCTTGCCCTGCTTTGCGGCCCGGCCGTGGCCCGGGCGGCAGGCGACGAACGTTTTTCCTCCACGCTGACCGCGGAGGAGCATGATCGTGCCGGACTCGGCCAGCTGTCCGCGGACAATCTCGCCATCATTGATGGCCTCGTCCGGCAGGACGATGCCGCCAGCAAGTTCAAAAACAATGAGGTCGATGGCACCCAGTTCTCCCAGCGCCACACTCCGCGTGAACGCGAACTGGCCGGACTTGATCTCCTCAACCCCGCCCAGCTGGCCACGCTGGATAAACTGATTGGTCAGCGCTACGTCGTTTACCCGGCCGCCGCCCGGGACTTCGCGGCCACCATGCCAAGCGTCGCCGCTCCGCTCGTCGGGGTGAAACCGACGCTCTCAACCGACAAGTTGGAAATCCACGGCGAGATTTCCTATACTCAAGGCTGGAGCAAAGGTGGGAGCTATTCCGGCGGAGACATCCTGTTGACCTACGCCGATCCGGCTGGCCGTTATGCGATCGCCGTCGGGTATGGTGAATATCGCGGCAAGGGCACGCTGGCGTCACCCGGTTTTTATCCGGGCTACGGTTACGGTCCCTACCGGACATATTCCGATCGATTTAACACGTTCCGCTGAACGTTTGGGAGCAGCGGTCAGTGTGGCGTGGGTCGGGCTTTACGCCCGACCTCAGGGTCCCGATGTCGCGCGTAACGCCGACCCGCAAATGACCCGCAGCCACACTGACCCACTCCTCGTTTTTCTGGCAGGGCGGAACCCCCGGTGTCCGGGAAGTCTGGGCGAAGTCGGATGGGCCGCACCCAGAGGCTAAGAGACGGCGGGCATGTCCCGCCATAGGCTAGAGCGCATTTAGAAGAGGTGTAGCCACGAGCGTGAGCGAGTGGAGGGAGCCGGCCACTCGCTCACGCTCGTAGCTACATCCTGGCTTTTCGGTTATCACTTTATTTGAAATGCGCCAGGTGACGGCAGGCTTGCCTCGCCAAAGGCTGGCGACAGCGGGCTGACACCCTCGCGGCTCGACTCGCGCTTTCCGGCCGGCACGCTTCTCGGTTCATGCCCTGGCGTTACGCGCTGCTTTTCATCGGTGTCTTCGCAAGTTCCACTGCCGTCATTATGATCCGGTGGA
>JBDTJA010000025.1:0-18617 GCA_039936075.1 Opitutaceae bacterium
GGCGGCAAGGGGGGGCCAAGGCGATATTCGCGGTAGGGGTAATCGTTTTTCGTCAGGATGACTTTCTCGGCCTCCACCGATTTGCGGAACGCATCATCGGTGACCTTTTGCTCCTGACGGGTCACGAGGTTGAGCGAGATCTGCTTCTGGCTCTGGCGCATCTTGAACCAATCGACGTTCTTTTTGAGGTAAATGAACTCCTCGAGCTTGGTCTGACGGCCGAGGCTGGCCTCGAGCAGTGGCTGGAGGATCTTGGGATCGAGCGCATGGCCATCAAATTTGCTGGTGGGAATGGTGTCCCAGACCAAGGCGTGGGGCAGGGCGGCTTCGCCGATGTTGGGCAGAAAATCGTCAATATTGGGCAGCACGATGTCAGGCACGACGCCCTTTAGCTGCGTGGAGGAGCCATTGGGCAGGTAATACTTCTGAATGGTGAACTTCGCAGCCCCGGTCTTGACGGGCGACTGGGCGAGCTGCGGCACGAGGTTCTTCATCTCGACAATGGTCTGAACGGTGCCTTTGCCGTGGGTGGAGGAGTCGCCGATAACGATGGCCCGGCCATAATTTTGGAGCGCGCCCGTCACGATTTCGGAAGCAGAGGCGCTGAACCGGTCCACCAACACGGCGAGCGGGCCCGCGTAGGCCACACTGGCATCCGTGTCGCCATCAACCTGGATCTCCCCGGCGGAATTCCTGACCTGCACGACGGGACCTTGCGCGATGAACAAGCCGGTGAGGTTGACTGCCTCGCTGAGAAGGCCGCCCCCATTGTGCCGCAAGTCGAGCACCAGACCCTTGATGCCGGCGGTCTTGAGCTGATCGATCAACTGGCTCACGTCCTTCGTAGCGCTGAGTTTGTCGTCATCGGAGTCGTTGCCCCCCGACGGGCCATAAAAAGCCGGTAGCGTGATTACGCCAAGGGGGACGGTGCCTCCGTCGGAGCCGGGCACCTGGAAAATCGCGGCATGGGCGCGGGAGGAGTTAATTTTGACGAGGTCGCGGGTGAGGGTGACGGTTTTGCGGGTGGACGGATCGGTGGCATCGGCGGGCTGGATCGTCAGCGTCACCTGAGTGCCTTTGGTGCCGCGGATCTGAGCGACGATCTTGCGAATCTTCATTCCGATGATCTCGACCGGCTCGGTGTCGGCCTGCGCGACGGAGATGATCTTGTCGTTCGGCTTGATCTGCTTGCTAAGATCGGCGGGGCCGCCGGGCACGATTTCCTTCACGACGCAGTAATCATCCTCCACGCTGAGGACGGCGCCGATGCCGATGAGCTCAAGCTTCATCTGAATGTTGAAGTCCTCGTATGAGCTGGCGCTGAAATAGGTTGAGTGCGGGTCGTAGAGGCGGGCGATGTTGGAAAGGTAAAGCTCGGCCAGGTCGCTGCCCTCGATCTCGCCGAGGTTCTTGAGCATGCGCTCGTAGCGCTTGCGCACGACCTGCTTGGCCTCGTCGATGGATTTTTTGTTCATCAACTCCGCGATGACCTCATACTTGACGCGTTGTTGCCAGAGGGCGTCAGACGCGGCGGTAGTGGCGGGCCATTCGGCCTTGGTGCGGTCGGCGAGATAACTTTGGTTGGCGGTGAGATCGATGGGCTTCTTCAGTTCATCGAAAATCCAATTGATCCGCGACGTGGTGCGGGCTTCGTAGATGGTGAAGATATCGTAGGCGGCATCGAGATTGCCGAGGGCACTGAGGTTCCAGTAGACGTTTTTGCCGTACTGGTTGGCAAAGCTGGCCTTGTCGCTCGCGAGGAAAAACAGGCGCTGGCCATCCAGGTCGCTCATGTAATTGGGAATGACCTCCGCATAGTTGGAGCTGTGGACAGCGTCGCGGTTGTAGTGGGCTTGCTCGAGTAGCTGGACCAGGGTGCGGGCCTCGATACTGAGAGTGGGGGACGTCGTGAACTTCTGGTCAGTCCGGGCGAACGCGGTCGTCGCGAGGAGAACCAGGAGCAGTGAACCGAGGCGGAACCGCCGAAAATCTGAGAAGCGCATAGAGATGAGTGAGAGGGCTAAAGCGGAAAAATGTTTCATGTCCCGTGCGGAAGGAAAGGCCGCAAGGTTGTTCGGATTTCGCGGAGGATGAATGGTCGACTGGTCCTGATACGCGTCAGCCGCGGGTCAGGATGTCCTTCGCGCCGTCGAGGACGCGTTTTTCGTCCGCCGTGAGAGCCCCAAATCCCTCGCTGTTGATCTTGTCGAGGATGCGATCCACCTCGGCCCGCAGGTTGCCGGGCTTGCCGACATTGACCTGATAGACGGCGGGCGCGGGGGACTGGGCGCTTTTCTTCAGCCACCGGGGAAGTTCGATATTGGCGCGACGGGTGGGAAAATGCCAGTTCACGTCATGCAGATAGCGATAATAAATCCAGCCGACCGTCAGGCCGCCGAGGTGGGCGGAAAAGGCGATATTGAAGGGCGCGGGGAGCTGAAAAATCTCGTAAGCGAGGCACCCAGCCAGGGCGAAGGCTGCCCACGCCATGGCGACGTACTTGGGCTTGAGGGTGACGGGGACGATGAAGAACAGCAGAAACGTCACCGGCTGGTTGGGATAAAAACAGGCGTACACCATGAACAGTCCGGCAATCCCCGCGGTTGAGCCCACCAGCATTCCCCCGGTCTGCCAATGAGTCGCCGTCCAGGCGATTCCACCCATGACGACCGTGGCGCCATACAGACTGAGGAAGCGTTTTACCCCGAGTAACGGAAGCAGGACCCGGCCGAGAAAGTAGAGGCCCAACAAGTTGCCGACGATCTGCAGGATGTTGTTGGTGTCATGCAGAAACCCATAGGTCAGCAGCAGCCAGATCCGCCCCGCCTTGACTCCGCTGGCGGACAACCCAAAAAAATGTTCCAGCGCGCCCGGCATTTCCAGTAAGCGTTCAAACACGAACTGCAACACGAAGGCCGCCACGATGGCCGAAATCAGCCACGCCAGCACCGAGGCGCGTTCGCGGGGATAGTTGTCGCGCATGTAGGTGCGGTCCGAGAGCATCGTCTCGCAGGATGGAAGAACGGTGACCAAACACAAGCCACCACCCGAAGTTTCCCGCGCCGGGAGCGGGAAACGGCGGAAAAGAATAAGGCAGTCCTGCCGCTTGACAGCGGTTTCAATTACGCTTTGTTCGCGGCAGTCATGGCCAATAAAGCAGACAAATGGGCGGAGAACATCACGGGCAAATTTTACGTCGATCAGCAATGCATCGACTGTGACCTTTGCCGGGAGACTGCACCCGGATTTTTCACGCGTCATGACGAGGGCGGCTACTCGTTCGTGCACAAGCAGCCCACCACCGAGGAGGAAATCTCCCTTTGCATGGAGGCTCTCGAGGGCTGTCCGGTGGAAGCCATCGGCAACGACGGCGACACCTGAGTCACTCGTCCCCCGATTCGATCGTAACGCCGGCCTCCGGGCCGGCTTTTTTGTGGTTCGGTTCGGCCTGGCACCTGACCACCTGCTTGTTAAGGACAGTCGCGCCGTTGCCTTAACTCAGACTTGTTTTCCGGTCGTGGCCTGCTAGCGCTTGGCCGATGCACCCACGGATTCTGCTCGTCGGTTTGGGCCTGGCGGCCTCGCTCCATGCCCAAATGACCCCGGTCAGTCTGCCGGAAGTGATGGTTTATTCCCCGCGCGTAGCCAACCAGGAACCGACGGGAACGTTCGCCACCCCGGTGTCAGCACTCCGCTTCGAGCCGCAGGTGGACGTGCAGGCACGCAACCTGACGGAGGCGCAGGCCGACGTCACCATCCGCGGCGGTATTTTTGAGAACACCGGCTTCAAAATTGGGGCGGTCTCGATCACGGATCCCCAGACCGGACATTATTACGCTGACCTCCCCATTGCTCCGGCGATGCTGGGTGCGCCGCAGGTCCTGACCGGGGCGGCGCACGCGATGGCGACGTCGGCCTCCACGGTGGGCGCGATCGCCTACGGCTGGCGGCCGATCCAGACGGTCGGATTTGCGACGCTCTCGGCCGGGACAGACGAACTGAACCGTGAGGAATTCTACCAGGGTTATGTGAGTGATCAGCAGTGGTTGGGGCAGAAAGTGGCGGCGGATGTGGCTTGGGCTCACTCCCATGCGAACGGGACGATCCCGTACGGTGATAATCATTTCGATCGGGTGGATGGTCGCGTGCAACTCGTGAGCCCGAAGTCGCAGACTGATTTGTTCGCCGGCTACCAGGCGAAGTTCTTCGGCTGGCCGAATCTTTACACGCCCTTCAACTCGGATGAATCGGAAAACCTCCAGGCCGTGCTGGTGTCGCTCAATCACCGGCGGGATCTCGGCGGCGGCGATTTCATCGAGGCGGGCGCCTATCACCGGCGGAACAAGGACGACTATGCCTACAACCGGTTTGCGCCGGTCACGGCCGTGCATCCGTTCCAGCACACCACCTGGTTGGATGGCGCGGCGGTGGATGGCCGGCAGAGTTTATCCGATTTCATCCTCAACTATCGCGGCGAGGTGATGGCGGACAAACTCCAGTCCACCTCGCTCACCTTCGGACATTTTCACACGCGCACGCAGACAAAATTTTCGCTCGTGCCGGAGAAAAGCTGGGCCTGGGCGGACGGCGCGCATCTGGTGGTCAAGGCGGGCGCCAGCGTGGACAGTAGCAATCATGAAGGCTCGGCGCTGTCGCCGGTCGTGGAAATTGCTCGAGAGCAGGCTTCGGCGCCGCTGTCGCGGATCTATTTTAGCTATGCCACGACGACGCAGGTGCCGAGTTACACCGCGCTCAACTCGAGCGCAACGGGTGGCCTCTTCCGCGGCAATCCCAACCTCGGCCGCGAGAAGAGCCATAATATGGAGTTGGGTGCCAGCGGGCTATTCGAGGGCTGGACGGCGCAGGGGGCGGTTTTTTACCGGCAGGACAATAATCTCGTGGACTGGACCTTCAAACGAGGCGTCACGGCGCGTTCGGCCAACGCGCTGGACGTCGCGACGACTGGGGTGGAGTTCGTGGCGCGGCGTTCATGGGCGACGTGCGATTTGGTGCTCGGCTACACGGTGCTAGCCAAGGACCCGGACTATCGTGGGGCCTTGGTGGACGCCAGTTTCTACGCCCTGAACTACGCGCGCCAACGGCTTACCGCGGCGATCGTCGTGCGACTGGGCCGCGAATTCGAGGTTCGCATGGACAACTCGGCCCGCATCCAGGCGGCAAACAGTCTGCGCACGGTCGGCGGCGACGATGCGATAATCAGCGCGCTCAGTCTTACTTACCGACCCCGGAAGTGGCGTCGAGCCACGGTCACGGTGCAGGCAGATAACCTATGGAATTCGAGCTTCCAGGAAGTGCCCGCCGTCCCGGCGTCCCGCCGCCAGCTCTCCGCGGCCCTGGCCTACGCCTGGTAGGTCGGGCTGCACGCCCACATCCACATCCTGGGAAACCTGTCTGGCGTAAACCCCGATCTGCAAAGCGCGGCCAGAAATTGTTGCCCGCGGAACATCCAGAGTTCACGGAAGCCGGAAAATCGTGGGCAGGCGTGGTTTTCCGAGTGCTGAACATTCCGGGTCGCCGGAGTGTTCCGTGTCCCATCCGCCGGCCGCGCTTGCACCGGAGAACAGGGCGCGTTCTCGTGTAGGTCTGATCCATGGCTTCTCATCCTTTCCTTGATTCCACCTTTCACATCCGCTGGTCGGAACTCACGCCCGGGCAGGTGGGGCCGGATATCGAGATGGGTCTGATGCGAGCCGAGGTCGCCCTCGCGCGGATCGCAGCGCAGAATTTGCAGGAGCTGACCTACGCCAGCACGTTTCTCGCGCTCGAACTCGCGACCGAGGAGTTGTCCATGGCCTGGAACAAGGTGACGCATCTCCAATCCGTGGCGGACGCGCCGGCCTTGCGGGATGCCCACAATGCAATGCTGCAGAAAGTGACGGCGTTTTACGCCAAGATCCCGCTCAACGCGGATCTGTGGCTTCGGCTGCGGACGTTGGCGGAGTCCCCGGCGGGCCGGGCTTTGACGGGCATTCACCGGCGGTTCGTGGATGAAACGGTAGCCGATTTCAAATTGGCGGGTGCCGATCTGCCGCTTGAAAAGCGCGCGCGCGTCGAGGCATTGCAGAGCGAGCTGGCGCAGGTTACCCAGAAATATTCCGAGAACGTCCTCGATGCGACCAACGCGTGGCAGTTGGTCATCGCCGAGGAGGCGAAACTCGCCGGACTGCCGGCGCACGCGAAGGCCGCAGCCCGCAGCAGTGCCGAGTCGAAGGGGATGGCGGGATGGCGCTTTACGCTGCACGCGCCGTCGCAGGAGCCGTTCATGACCTATCTCGATGACGCGGCGTTACGGCGCGAGATGTGGACCGCGGCGATTGCGGTGGGGGCGTCAGCGCCGCAGGACAACACGCCATTGGTTTCGCGCATTCTGGCTCTGCGCGCCGAGAAGGCGGCGCTATTGGGCAAGACGCACTTTGCCGACCTCGTGTTGGAGCGTCGCATGGCGAAGAATGGCGCGCGCGCGCTGGCGTTCGTGGAGGATTTCCAGCACCGCGCCGCGCCGGCGTTTGCGCGCGAGTGCCGTGAACTCGAAGAATTCAAGGCGCGGCAAACGGGCGGAGCTGTCTCACGCCTCGCGCCGTGGGAAATAGGCTATTGGGCCGAGAAGCTGCGCCAGGCCAGTTATGCGTTCGATGAGGAAGTGCTCCGACCGTATTTTCCGATGGATCGAGTGATTACGGGAATGTTCGAGCTCGCGACGCGCGTGTTTGGGCTGCGCATCACGGAGCGAAGGGACGTCGAAGTTTGGAATCCGGCCGTGAAGTTTTACGACGTGCTGGATGCGCGCGGCCGCACGGTTGGGTCGTTTTATGCCGACTGGTATCCGCGAGAGTCGAAGCGCGGCGGCGCGTGGATGAACTACCTCCTCACGGGCGGACCGATCGCGGACGGTCGGCGCGCGCCGCATTTGGGGCTGATCTGTGGCAACCTCACCCCGCCGGAAGGCGGCCGCCCGGCGCTGCTGAAGCATCGCGAGGTGGAGACGATTTTTCACGAGTTCGGGCATTTGCTGCATCACCTCTTGGGCGAGGTGGAGATTAAGTCATTAAATGGCGTGAACGTGGCATGGGACTTCGTCGAGCTGCCATCGCAGATCATGGAAAACTGGTGCTGGGAGCGCGCGAGCCTGGATCTGTTCGCACGGCACCATCAAACGGGGGCAGCGATCCCGGAGGATATCTTCCTGAAGATGACCGCAGCGAAAAATTTCCGCTCGGCCACCACTACGATGCGACAGGTGGCGCTGGGCAAGATGGACCTGCTGCTCCATATCCGCGCGGATGAATTTGCCGGGATGAAGGACATCGAGCCCGCGGCGCACGCCTTGGTGGCGGAATGCCTGGTGCCCACCGAACCGCCGGCGCCGACAGTGGTGAAACGGTTCACCCACGTCTTTGCGGACCCGGTTGGCTATGCGGCTGGCTATTATTCCTATAAATGGGCCGAGGTGCTCGACGCGGACGCGTTCACGCGCTTCCGGCGAGAGGGAATTTTCAGCGCGACGGTGGGGGCCGACTTCGTGGACAAGATCCTCAGTCGCGGAAACTCGGCCGATCCGATGGAGCTTTACCGCGCGTTCATGGGTCGGGAACCGGATCCCAAGGCGCTGCTGGTGCGCGCCGGACTGTCAGCGGCATAATGCTGTAAAAAAAGTTCGCCCCGTGCCGCCGACTCGCCCAACAATTTTCCAGCTATGATTATCGCCGACCTCGCCAAGATTCCGGGACGCACCTTCCCCGCGCGCCGCATGGGCCGCGGCCTAGCGGGGCAGGGTGGCCAGGTCATTCCGGCCAAAGGGTTTAGCATGGGTTATTCGGTTCTTGAGCCGCGCGGCGGGCAGGTGCCGTGGCACAATCAGACGCAGGAGGAGATTTACTACATCGTGCAAGGGGAGGGTGAGATTTGCGTTGGCACCGAACGCAGCCCGATCAAGGCCGGCCAGGCTGTCTTCATGCCGCCGACTCAGTTTCATCAGCTGACAAATACCGGCAGCGAGCCCATGCACATGATTTATGTTTACTGTCCGGGCGGCGACGTCGCGCACTGGCGGCAGGAACTCGATGGCACGCTCCCGCCCGCCGGGACGGGTGATATCCCGCCGCTCCCCGCTGGCGCGCAGCCCCAGCATCTTGCCAAATAATTTGGCGGAGGTTTACTTCTCTTTACCCACCGTCCGCTCCACACTTTTTTTCTTACTTACTCTAAATGACCACGCATAAAGTCGGCATTATCATGAACGGCGTCACGGGACGCATGGGCACCAACCAGCATCTCCTGCGCTCGATCAAGGCGATCATTGACCAGGGAGGCATCAAACTCGGCGACGCCGAGGTGATCATGCCCGATCCGATTCTCGTGGGCCGCAGCGAGAGCAAGCTCGCCGCGCTCGCCGCCCGCGCGGGCGTGAAGCGTTACACGACCAATCTCGACACCGCGCTCGCCGACCCGGCGAACCAGATCTACTTCGACGCCACGTTGACGGGGCAGCGTCCGATCGGCGTGCGCAAGGCCATCGCGGCGAAGAAACACATCTACTGCGAGAAACCCACTGCCACGACGTCGGCGGAGGCGCTCGCGCTCTACAAGGAAGTCACCGCAGCGGGCCTGAAAAACGGTGTGGTGCAGGACAAGCTCTGGCTGCCCGGCTTGCTCAAGCTCAAGTATCTCATCGATACCGGGTTCTTCGGCCAGATTCTCTCCGTCCGCGGCGAATTCGGGTACTGGGTCTTCACCGGTGAGCACGAGAAGTTGCAACGTCCCTCCTGGAACTACCGCAAGGAAGAGGATGGCGGCATCATCGTGGACATGCTCTGCCACTGGCAGTATGTGATCCAGAATCTCTTTGGCGAAGTAAAGTCGGTTTCCTGCCTCGGCGCCACGCACATCCCGCAGCGTTGGGACGAAGCCGGCAAACCCTACAAAGCCACGGCGGACGACGCTGCCTACGCGACCTTCGAGCTCAAGAATGGCGTCATTTGCAATTTCAACTCCTCGTGGGCCGTGCGCGTGCGCCGCGATGATTTGCTCACCTTGCAGGTCGACGGCACGGAGGGATCCGCCGTCGCGGGCCTGCGCAACTGTGTGGTGCAACACGGTTCGATGACGCCCCGCGCCGTCTGGAATCCGGACATCGACAGTCCGATCAAGTTCTTGGATGGCTGGGTCACGCAGCCGACGAACGAGATTTTCGACAACGCGTTCAAGGTGCAATGGGAGCTCTTCCTCAAGCACGTCGTGAAGGGCGATCCATTCCCGTGGAATCTGCTGCAGGGCGCCAAGGGCGTGCAGCTGGCCGAGCTCGGCCTCAAATCCTGGGCCGACCGCCGCTGGGTGGACGTGCCGAAGCTGGACTGAGGGTAGGGCAGGGTCTTTAACCCGCCAGTCACCTTGATCAGGGGCTCCTTCGTCCGGGAGCCGATTTAGGGCGGCGTCGCCGAACCCCGCCAATTCGTCGAACGAGTAGACCGGGCTCTTCATCGCCCCCTGCACGGCTGACGTGCTGCCGCGCGCGGAGCGTATGGCCCACCCAAGGCCGGTCAGCCTGCCCTCCGTCGCCCTGCCTTGCATCAAGTATCCCAGTCAGCGTGGAAATCGCCACGGCGTTTCCAAACGAGAGAATTACACTGGCAATATCTGGATCTTCAATAAGGTGTGCGTTGTCTTCCCGAGTATTGCGGGTGCCGACCCTCTAACCCATAACTGATTACCGCGAATCGCTCCTCGTCGCCATGCTGACCTCCACCTTCCTTGCCGCTGCTGCCGCCCCTTCCATTTTGAGCGGGGGTTTTCTCTCCCCAGGAGTCTTGATGATTCTGATCATTTTTATGATCCCGGTCGCGCTTTATGCGCAATTCCGGGTATCGAGCACCTACAAGCGGAACGCCCAGATTCCGTCGCGTGGTGGCATCACTGGCCGCGAAGCTGCGCAGGCCGTGATGGAGCATGCCGGGATCACCGACGTGGAGATTACGGAAACCGAAGGGCACCTGACGGATCATTACGATCCGATCAACAAGCGGCTCGTGCTGTCCTCGGAAAATTATCGCGGCTCGAGTCTTGCCGCGGTCGGGGTGGCGGCGCACGAGGCGGGCCATGCGATCCAGCATAAGGTCGGTTACTCGATGCTGAATTTCCGCATGGCCTTGGTGCCGGCGACAAATTTCGTCTCGCGCGCGGTGCCGATTGTGCTGTTCGCCGGCTTCTTTCTCGCGCGTGGTCTGACCGGCATGATGCTCGACGTGGCAATCATCTGTTACGCGGTAATCACCCTTTTCCAACTGGTTACGCTCCCCGTCGAGTTTGATGCCACGCGTCGCGCGAAAGTTCAGCTCGTGGAACTCGGCATCCTGGATCGCGACGAGATGCCCGGGGTCAACCAGACGTTGGACGCCGCCGCGCTGACCTATGTCGCGGCCTTCGTCAGCTCGCTGCTTTACCTGCTTTACCTGCTGTCGTCGCGCCGCAACTGAGCGAGTGCGTTGGCAATGAGACACGCCGGCCTGATCAGGCCGGCTTTTTTTGGGTTTGTTTGTAACGAAGCGGCCGGCAGTCCTCCGGCGCTGAAGCTTCCGCCGTCACTTTCCCGTTCATGGCAGACCGGTCGAAAAACAATGTCCTTTCTAACTCCGAACGAGGACTGCAGCTTCGTCGCGCGATCATTGGGTTATTTGCCGATTGCCAACGTTTACGGCGGCGGACTTTGTCAGCGGCCATGATTACCCCTTCCCCGGTCAGCGCCGTCCGCGCGCCGATTCCCCTCATCGTCGCAATGTTTCTCGCCCTTGTCGCTGTCGCGCCGGGTGCCATCGTGAAAGACGGCATCACCCAGGATGTTAAAATGTATCACGGCGGGGGCGGTCCGACCGGCCAAAAGGTGGCTGGCGATTTTCTGATTCAGCACAGCGACGGATTCAAGGGCGCCAAGCGCGTCGCGATCAGTGTATTCAACGTCGCCTTTCCCGACGAGAATTCGTTGACCGCGAACATGCACGCCAAGAACAACATTGCGTCGTACCACAACAGTTCGACGTTGCACACCGCGCTGCAGGGCGTGGATCAAGCGACTCGCCAGCGGATTGCCGATGCCGCCTACGAGAGTTTCGTGAGCGCGTTGAAGCAGGCGGGCTATGAGGTGGTCGAGCGTGCCGAACTCTCCCGCTTGGCGCCGGAATATACCAGTTGGACCGCTGTGCCAAACTTCAGCTCCGGCCGATTCGGCGCCTATGTCGCCCCGACGGGACGCTCCGTTTACTTTCTCCCTGGCGATACGGCAAAACGCGATGTGTCGGGAAAAAAGGGCCAATTGTTCTCGCCGTTTCGAGCGCTCGACCGGCCGCAGGCGTTCAAGCGCTCGCCCTACCTCGCCCATGACGCCAATCTTGGCATCGTCGCGGTGACGTTGGTCATCGACTACGGCGTCTATAGCACGACGGGGGAAAGCAAGAAGCTGAAGGTCCTGCCGAAGGTCGATTTTCTGCCGGGTGTCACGGCTCAAGCGGGCTCGTTCGCCGATACGGGAACGCTCGCCGAGTATTGGGGCACGAACTCAGGTGGTTTTGCGGCCATGGCCGTGCTGGCTGCGCCAGTGCGCTCTGATGAGCCGTTCGCGGAGGTCACCGGCGGCAATGGCGAAGTCGTAGTCAAAGCCGATGCCGCAAAGTTTGAGCACGCCGCCATTGAAGTTGCCCGCGTCGCTGACGCTCGACTGGTCGCGGCCATGGCTGGCCAGCGCTAGGAAATGGCCGGCAGGCGCCGGACGAAGTATAACTCCTTGGTTCGGGCAACTCGGCCTCGAGCGAGACCCGACCCCATTCAAACGCTCCCGGCCATCGCGCTCAACTGCGGGGTGGCCGATGTCAGCTCGCGGCGTTGCCCGCGGCCCTCGTGGCCGATTTGAGCGCTGAAGCCGCAAGACGTATGGGGGCCGCGCCAGCTGTAAGGCGAAGCCCGTACGGAACAAAGTCTCCCGCCGCGCGCTCTAAATTACTGCTAGGATGAAGATCCATGGCAGCAGCAGAACTCGCGATGGGGCCCGAGCGAGAGGCTGCTCGAAAACAATGGCCACGAAACAAATTAAAGGAGTCTGACATGTCTTTTCAACTCACCGAAGAGGACCAAGGGAGGACGCTCATCGTCCACGCGACCGGCAAATTGGTCGAAGCGGATTATGCGTGGTTTGTGCCTGAATTTGACCGACGGGTTCGGCAGCACGGAAAGTTGCGCGTGTTATTCGACCTGACCGGTTTGCATGGCTGGGACGCCAGCGCGGCATGGGATGACCTAAAATTCGGCCTTGGCCATGAGGACGACATCACGCGGCTCGCCATTGTGGGCGAAAAAAAATGGCATCACGCGATGGCGATCGTCTGCAAGCCCTTCACCAAGGCCGCGGTCCACTACTTCGATCACACGGATAGTGCCAGAGCCCGAGCGTGGTTAGCGGAGACGTGAGCCACACAAAATCCAATTTTTATAAATTGGCCATGCTCTCTTAAGCCTCGGCGAAGGATGGCGGATCATTCCTCGTTGGAGCCTCGGAGCACAATTCTCGTATCAGATTCCGAAGAGAAGATTAGCGGAGGAGAAGGATTGACGTGTTTCACGTGGGGATTCGCCCCGTCCGGCGCTAAGCCCCGGTTTACCCTAATCCTTCCTTACAACCGCAGCGTTTTTGCCGCGGCGTTTTGCGTCGCACACTAATTTCGCATACCGAGCCTTTCTACGCTAATGGTACGGAGGGTCGTGCGCGATGCTGCGAGGGATGAAACGTCGTATCGCGGACGCGTCGATTCTCGATCAGGAATTCAGCGATGTCCAAATGCGGCTGTGGCATGGTTCAGCCCGCTAGATTCAGGCGTCTGGACGGGGACGTCTCTCAGTTCGTGACAAGAGTTTAATTCAGCACATGTTGCCTCTGTTGAGCTGCGCGGCTCAGGAGCCCACTGCGAGCGACGACCTCAGAACCTGCGTTGATGCGTTCTGCGAGTAGACCAACGCGAAACAATCGCTACCATGCGCCGCGCGTTCAGGTCAGAGCGCCCTGGGAAATAAATGCATCCGCTGTTTGTCTCCACGCGTTGTATGTGTTCAACCGCGACCGTACTTCCAACCGGTGTCGCATCAACCAACAATGAAAACGCTCGTTCCCATGAAGCTCTTCTCACTACTTGCCTCCCTCCTGCTTTGCTCCGGTCTCGTCGCCAGTGCCGCGCCGAAAACGGTCGTCGATATCGCCGCCGGTTCTCCCGATCACACCACGCTCGTTGCGGCGATTAAGGCCGCCGGCCTCGTTGAAACGCTCAGCGGTCCCGGTCCCTTCACGATCTTTGCGCCAACGAATGCCGCGTTTGCCAAGCTGCCCGCCGGCACCGTGGAGTCGCTGCTCTTGCCTGGAAACAAAGCCAAGCTCGTCGCGATTCTCACCTATCACGTCATCCCTGCCAAGGTTATGGCTGCCGACATGAAGTCGGGCGAAGTACCTACCGTCAACGGCAAGATGCTGACGCTGAAAGTCGATGGTATGGGCGTGATGGTCAATAACGCCAAGGTGATCGCGGCGGATTTGGTCGGCAGCAACGGCGTCATCCATGTCGTCGACACCGTCCTCCTCCCTTAATTTGCGGGTGCATTGATCCGGTCTTCCGAGCACGCACCCGCCCATCCGGAGCGGACCTGCGTTCCGTCGGTCTCACCGACGGACCGTTTTCTGTTCCGGTTTCTTTTTATCCGGCTGCCGGCACCTTGAGCTTCGATTTTCTCAAGCCACGTGAAATACCTTATTCTCCTCCTGATCTTCACTGCTTCCCTCATGGCCACCGAACAAGCGTTTCCTCCTTCTCCCATCGCCGCGCCGGAATTGAAAACCTTGCCCGCCGGAGTGCTCTTGAAAGCCACGGGCCAAGGAAATTATTTCGACCAAGCGAACGGTCTTTTTCGCCCGCTATTCAACTATATCTCCTCGCACGACATCGCCATGACGACACCGGTGGAGGCGAAGATCGACGGTGCGGCAATGTACTTCTGGGTGGCGAAGAGCGAGCGTACAAAAGTCGCGGGGAGTGCGAACGGAGTGGAGGTGGTGGAGATTCCGGAGCGTGCGGTGGCGAGTCTTGGGGCGCGCGGCAGTTATTCTGCACGGAATTTTGCGAAGACCCGCGATGAGCTGCTTTTCTGGCTGGCCACCCGCAAAGACGTGGAAGCGGCCGGCGCACCTTACGCGGTCTATTGGAGCGGCCCCTTCACCCCCGGATTTCTTAAACGCTTCGAGGTTCACGTGCCGGTGCGGGCGATTGCTCGCTGAACGACAATTCCCAAGTCTCGCTTCAGATTTAACGGGAAAACCATCTCTCTTCCGACTCAACCACTGCGCCATGAGTTGGGCTGGGCGTTTGAATTGCAAAAAATGGAAAATGAAAAAATTGCCATCGTCGGAGCAGGAGTCGCGGGCCTGTTGCTTGCGCGGGAATTGAAAGCAGCCGGGCGCGACGTCGTCGTGCTGGAGAAGAGCCGCGGGCTGGGTGGACGGTTGGCGACGAAACGGGTGGAGGCCGCGGTTTTCGACCAGGGTGCGCAGTATTTCACGGCTCAAACAGCGCGTTTCGCTGAGTTGGTCGCGGCGTGGCGCGACCGGGGAGTCGTTACGCAATGGCCGGGAGCTTCGGCGCACCGGTGGATCGTCCGGCCCAGCATGAATGCGATCGGAAGAGTCCTCGCCGAGGGACTCGAGGTGAATCGTGAGGCCAAGGTGCTGAGCGTGCGGCGCGACCGGGCCGAATGGGAGATTGCCATTGAAGGCCAGGCGGCACTGCGGACAGGTCAGCTAGCACTGACGGCTCCGACGCCACAGGCGCTGGCCTTGTTGGTCGCAGGTGGCGTCGAGCTGCCGGCGGAACTGACGGCGGGGCTGGCGGCGTTGCAGTATCATTCTTGCCTGGCATTGCTCGTGACTCTCGACGGGCCGAGTGCGGTGCCGCCAGTTGGGATCGCGTTTGCTACCGGGCCCGTGCGGTGGCTCGCCGACAACCGCAAGAAAGGAATCTCAAGCGGGGCCAACGCGGCGGTGACGGTGCACCTGAATCCGGAATTTTCGGCCAAGCACTACGCAAAGACGGAGGCGGAGCTGGCGCCGCTGGTCTTGCCGGGGATCGCGGAGCAGCTTGGCGCACCGGTGACGGGCGTCGCGTTGCACCGGTGGAAGTTTAGCGAACCGAGCGCGACGTTTTCCGAGCCCTGTGTGTGGCGGCCAAAGCTGGGCTTGGGGCTGGCGGGCGATGCATTCGGCGGTCCCCGGGTCGAGGGGGCGGCGGTGTCGGCGTGGGCGCTGGCGGATAAAATCCTGGGAGAGCCGGAAGATGCATGACGTGGTGATCGTGGGCGCTGGCCTGGCGGGCCTGACCTGTGCGCGACGGATGCAGGCGGGCGGGGCGTCGGTGGGTGTGGTCGAAGCGGGCGATGCGGTCGGCGGACGCGTGCGGACCGACTTGATGGACGGCTTCCAGTTGGACCGGGGTTTTCAAGTGCTGTTGACCGCGTATCCCGCGGCCGCGCGATGGCTGGATTACGGCCGGCTCGATCTGCGAAAGTTTTCCGCGGGGGCGCTGGTGTGGTGCGAGGGGGCGCGGCACCGCGTGGGCGACCCGTGGCGGGCGCCGGGGACACTCTGGGCCACGCTGCGGGCACCGGTCGGGTCGCTCGCGGACAAACTGCGGATCGCGACGTTGAGGCGCACGGCGAGGCGCGGGACGCTGGAGGAACTCTTTGCCCGACCTGAGACGACGGCGCTGGCGAAATTGCGGGCGCACGGTTTCAGCGAGCGGATGATTTCACAGTTCATGCGTCCGTGGCTGGGGGGCATTTTCCTAGAGCCTGAGCTGACGACCTCGAGCCGGATGTTGGAGTTTGTCTTTCGGATGTTTGCCGAGGGGCACACGGCGGTGCCGGCGGCCGGGATGCAGGCGATCCCGGAGCAACTCGCGGCGGGGTTGTCGGCCGGGACGGTGCGGCTGAACACCATCGCGGCAAGAATCGAGCCCGGCGCGGTGTGGCTCGCCAGCGGCGAGCGGATCCCGGCGCGTGCGGTGGTGGTCGCGGCCGACGGTGCGGCGGCGGCGGGATTGTTACCGGAAGTCACCGCGCCCGCGTGGCGGGCAGTGACGTGTGTGTATTTCGCGGCGCCGGCCAGCCCATTGGGTGAACCAACGATGATGTTGAACGGTGGGGGAGCCGGATGCGTGAACAATCTGGTGGTAATGAGCGACGTCGCTAACGGGTATGCCCCGCCGACGCAGGCTTTGCTCTCGGTGTCGGTTTTGGGAGACGTGCCAGAGGAAGATGGGAGGTTGGCCGAGCGCGTGCGTGCAGAGATGAAGGAATGGTTCGGTGGGGAGGTAGCAGCGTGGCGTTGGCTGCGAACGTATCGGGTGCGGCGGGCGTTGCCGGTGAGGTGGCCGCTGGTGAAGACCACGGCGAAGCTGGTGCGGCCGGGGGTGTGGGTGGCGGGGGATTTGACCGCGACCGCGTCGATCCAGGGGGCAATGCAAAGCGGCGAAGGCGTGGCGGAGGCAATCTTGGCGAAGGGATAGGTGGCGGAATTGCCGGGATTGGCTCCTTTCACCCGGGGCTTCGCCCCCAACCGGCGCTGCGACCCGGTTTGCCCCTATCCATCCTAGCAAACACGCGCGTTTGCCACGAGGCTTTCGCCGCTGTCCCCATTTGGCTTCGTCAATTGGCGGAGAGGGAGGGATTTGAACGCCTCCACCACGCCGAAGCTAGGTCGCCCGATTAGCGAGGACTTCGTTGATGGTTAATACTTTCTAACATGAGAACTAAAGCAGCTGGTTGGAAAAAGGTCACGGGGGAAGCTTCAATTGCTCGGCCCGAAAGTGAATTGAAGGGCAAGATAGGCATGGTAGCCGGACTGCCCCCGAATCGTCGGACCAACCGAAGCCAGCACGTGACGCACTTTGTCAAGGTCCCAGACGATTCCGGCATCCGCTTTGGTGTCGGATTCCCCGCCGATGCTTTGCGCGGTCTCATGGAAAATCTCGGCGCCGACCGCCAGGTTGGGTAGCACTTGTTTTTGGACCAGCCAGCCGGTGAACCACCAGTTGCGATTTCCCGCCCCGGGATTGATCCAATAGCCGGCCCCGCCATATGTCGTCCAAGTTCCAATTGTTTTTTGCAACCATACCGGCAGGAAGACCTGGGTATGACCGCTCCCCAAACCTCGGGAGCTTTCACCAGTGGGAAGTTCAATCAGCGGGAAAACTCCGACTTGCGGCCGTCCGTCGGATTCGTCGAGGAACCGGTATTTTGCGCCGACCTCGGTGTCCCCATAACCAAACTGTCGGCTTGCTCCCGCCAGAGCGTCGAACGCGACCGGCGCAATCAAGTGTAGTTGAAGATTCGGAACCGCACCGTAGTTCACCTCAACATGAGGCAGCGTGCCGCTTGCGCCATCGCTCCCGTGTTCATACTGCGCGCCCAGATACACCTCCCAGTGCTGAAATTCCACCGGTTCTGGATCGTCGGTGGCAAAAGGAGGGCCGGCCGGTGTCAGTCTGGCGGCAGCCAAAAAACCAAGGGCGAGAAGTGCCTGCTTTTTCATAAATCAGAATTTGAATTCTGTTCCGCGTTAACCATTTAGCGGAGCTGCCGTCGGGCGAATCATGGGGATTTCGGATTGGTGGCCTCCCGGGTATCGAGCGACCATCGCCCGGCACCGACGACTAGAAGAAACAGTAGCCCGAGCAGCATGGCGTAGTCTGCGCGCCCCTCATGAGCGGCTTTCCAGAACCCATCGCCCGCCAGCATCGGCAGCTTGGTCGTGACGATGGCTGTCCCAATAATCACCAGCAAAGGCAGCGATGCGAGCCGCGTGAAAAGCCCAATGAGCACGAGTGCTCCGCAGACGATCTCGAATCCGCCTACGAGCGGACCGAGCACTTGCGGTGACGGCAATCCGAGCCTTGCGAACCGACCCGCTCCCAATTGATCGACAAACAGAAATTTCTGGATGCCCTCCGACAGGAAGACTCCGCCGACCATCAGCCGGATCAGAACAACGGACGTCGCGGGAGTCGTTACACGTAGTTTTTGCAGGATGGAAGGCATGTTCGAGGTCAGCAGTTGGGGAGAAACGGATAATCGGCGCGGGACGGGACAGTGAGGCCAACAGTCACCCGTCGGTCACCGGACGGACGCAAAGTGAAGCCAGCCGGCGGAAGTCTAATGTCTCGGCTCATTCACTTCTCGGATAAGTTCACGCAGCCGCTCCTCTACTTCGCGCAACGCCCGCCGGCCGGATGGCGTAGCTCGGTATGGATCTCCGCCCTTCGACGGTTTGAACCCCGCTTTCGAAACCCTTTTCAACCACCCGACCTTTTCCATTCGCGCGAGCAAGGGATAAAGTGTGCCTGGACTTACCCGGTAGCCGTGCTTGCGCAATTCTTCCAGCATCCAGTGCCCGACAATCGGAGCTTCCTGCGCGTGAAGCAAAATGTGCACTTTCCACAACGGACGGAGGATTTCCCGTTGGAGCGGCGTTTGCGGCATGTTTACGAGCGTAGTTTACGACGACCGTAAGTCAAATGTTCGCC
>JBDTJA010000026.1:0-5873 GCA_039936075.1 Opitutaceae bacterium
CATGGGGTGGGGTGGCTCTTTCATCGGGCCAACCCGGCGGATTGGCAATCTTGGAGGATAAGGCAGGCGGATTTAACCACGAAGGGCACGAAGCTCACGAAGGAATGAGCAGAGCAAACATCGATCCTTTTTTACCGCGGATGGCACGGATGAATCCAGAGAGGAAAGGCCAACCCAATTCCGGTTGGGAACTCTGATCCGTGTGCATCCGTGGAATCCGTGGTAAAAATCCGACCTGGAGGTCCCCGGCTTAGGCTTCGTGTGCTTCGTGCCCTTCGTGGTTAAAAAGGATTGGTCCCGGCTCCTGGCTCCGAGTCGGTGAAAAACAATCTCGTCGTCAAAAACCCAACCGCGCTAACCTGCCATCATGTTCGACCTTACAGGCAAGGCGGCGTTGGTTACGGGCGCGGGTTCCGGCATCGGCCGCGCTATTGCGCAGCGGTTCGCCGCCGCCGGCGCCCGCGTGCAAGTGACCGACGTGGATGAAACCGGCGGCCGCGAGACCGTGGCGCTGGTCACGAAAGCGGGAGGCCACGCGGAGGTTGTGAAATTAGACGTCACCGATGAGACTGCGGTGAACGCGCTCGCAGAAAAACTCGGTGCGCTCGACGTGCTCGTGAACAACGCCGGCATCGGCCACGTGGGCAATCTGACCCAGACGACCGGCGCGGATCTCGACCGGCTTTACCGGGTGAATGTCCGCGGCGTGTTTAATGTCACCAAGGCATTTCTTCCCGCGATGCTCGCGCGCCGGCGCGGGAGCATCATCAACCTTGCGTCCATCGGCGGCGTGATCGCGGTGCGCGACCGGCTCGCCTATTGCACGACGAAGTTTGCCGTGGTGGGTTTCACCAAATCGGTGGCGCTCGACCACGCAGCGGACGGCGTGCGGGTGAATTGCATCTGCCCGGGCCGGGTGGAGACGCCCTTCGTGCAGGCGCGGCTCAAGGAATACGCCGATCCGGAGAAGGCGTTTCGCGAGATGAGCGCCACGCAGGCGATCGGCCGCATGGGCCAGCCCGAGGAAATCGCGGCGGCGGCGCATTATCTGGCGAGCGACGAGGCGGCGCTGGTGACGGGCACCACCCTCATGGCGGACGGTGGTTGGAGTGCAGGCAAATGACGGTGCGGGGTCAGCTGGAGGTTGGTTTGAAGTGGGTCGGGCTTTACGTCGGACAAACCAAGGTACTCTGTCGGGGATAAACCCCGACCACCAATGACCGGTTTGCCCCTCCAGGTTATAGCGCGCCCGACGCGGCAGGAAAATTTCACGCCTGCCGCCGCGCTGGAACGGCTCGGCCTGCGGGGCGACCGGATCGCGTTCGGACTCGCGGGCCTTGGCGGCGCATGGGGACCTGTCGATGCCGGGTTGGCGCACGAGACGCTGCGTTTGGCCATGGAGTTCGGTCTGGGCGTGTTCGATGCCGCGCCGGCGTATGGCACGGCGGAAAAACTGCTGGGTGAAGCGCTCGCCAGCTGGCGTGGCGAGCGACCGGTGGTGAGCACGAAGGTGGGCCGGTTGGCCGCGCGGAACGGATTGGAGCTCAAGTTCGATTACTCGAGTGCGGGTCTGCGCGATTCGCTGCGGCGCAGTCTCGACACCCTCGGTCTGCCGGTGGTGGATCTATTGTTTTTGCACGAGCCTTTTTATGTGCCGCGCGAGGAGCGTGCGCGCGTGGTCGGAGTTCTGCGCCAGTTGCAGGCGGACGGGTTGACCCGCCGGCTGGGCCTGGCAGGTGGCCATGGCGAAGGCTGGGATGGGTACATCGAGGCGGGCGGTTTCGACGTCGTGATGCTGTTTCGCCGGCTCGATGCCTGCATCCTCGAAGGGTTGAAAGACGATGTGCCGCGACTGCACCGGGCGGGGGTGGCGACCTATGGAGCGAGTCCGCTGCACATGGGGCTGCTGGGGGGGCGTTATGAGGAATTTGTGCGTGATCGCCCGGAGTGGATCTGGCCGGAGCCGATCAACCGCGCGGTCAGGCTGCACGTGTTGGCGGAGAAAAATGGCCTAACCCTTCCGTCGCTCGCCCACCGGTTTCTTTTCAGCACGGCGGAGGTGGATCGCGTCGTGATTGGCCCGCGGACGCCTGGCGAGGTCACCGCCGCGCTGGCAGACTTTTCTGCGGGTCCGCTGCCGGCAGGGTTGTTTGCGGAGATTTCCTCGCTCACGCTTTCGTCATGATTCAACTCCGCCAAGCCGAGCTCTTCCGAATTCAACTGCGGGCACGCATGCCTTTTCGTTATGGCATTGTGACGATGACGGAGGTCCCGCACGTGATCATGCGGCTGACGGTTGAGATCGACGGTCGAGCGCACGAAGGGCTCGCGGCGGATCACCTGCCGCCGAAATGGTTCACCAAGGATCCGAATCGCGCGCTGGCGGAGGAAATCGATGAGATGCTCGTGGTGATTCGCGCGGCGGTGACGAGTGCGCGGACCATCAAAGCCGGGACGCCGTTTCAATTCTGGCAGCAATTGTATGCGGCTCAGGGAGCCTGGGGGGTGACGAATAAAATTCCACCGTTGCTCGCGCACTTCGGGACGTCGCTGGTCGAGCGCGCGCTGATCGACGCGTTCTGCCGGTCGGTGGGAAAATCCTTTGCGACCGCGTTGCACGAAAACGCCTTCAGCGTGGACCTCGGTGCGATCCACGCGCCGCTGGCGGGCACGGCGCCGCGGGACTGGCTGCCGGCGAAACCCCCGGAGCGGGTGTTTGCCCGCCACACGGTGGGACTGCTCGATCCGATCGAAGAGGCCGACATCATCCCGGCTGATCGCGTGAGCGACGGGCTGCCCCAATCGCTCGCGGCCTGCGTGAAATTTTACGGGTTGAAGCATTTCAAAATCAAAATCGACGCCGACGTGGCGCGGGCGAGTGAGCGACTGCGGCGCATCGCACCGGTGCTCGCGCGCGAATGCGGCGGGGATTATGCGTTTTCGCTCGATGGCAACGAGAGCTTCCGGGATCCGGCGGTGTTTGCGGCGCAGATGCGCGCGCTGCTGGCGGAGCCGGCGCTGCAGGAATTCTGGCCCAAGCTGCTCTTCATTGAGCAGCCGCTGCATCGCGACGTGGCACTGACACCCGCCGCGGACTGGTCGGCGTGGCCGGAGCGCCCGCCCATCATCATTGACGAGTCCGACGCCGAGCTCGGCAGCCTGCCGGCGGCGCTCGCGCTCGGTTACGCGGGCACGAGCCACAAGAACTGCAAGGGCATTTTCAAGGGCGTGGGCCACGCCTGCCTGCTCGCGCAGCGCCGCGCGGCGGGGAAGACCTCGATGTTGAGCGGCGAGGATCTCACCAATGTCGGCCCGGTGGCACTGCTGCAGGATCTGGCGGTGCAGGCGACGCTCGGCGTCACGAGCGTGGAGCGCAACGGGCACCACTATTTCGCCGGCCTCTCCCAATTCCCCGTCGCGATCCAGCAGCATATCCTCACCCATCACGGCGACCTCTACACGCGCAGCGCTGCCGGTTGGCCACGGCTCGATGTGCGCGAAGGGAAAATCGAGCTGGGCACGACCCTGCGCGCGCCCTTCGGCTGCGCACCGGGATTGGATTTGAGCGCATTGACGCTGGTGGCGCTGTAAGGCCCTACGGGCGCTCGCTCGCAGCGCCCTCATTAAGGGAACGTAGAATGGGAAAGGTGCAGCCAAACTTTAGCCCTACGAGAAGAGGGGCACCGCGCGTCTGGTGTGGCGAGCCTGGTGAGGACTGCGACGCGCTGGGCGACGGGCGGCCAGTGGTCGGGTAGTCAGTGGTCCGTGGTCCGTGGTCCGTAGTCCGTAGTCCGGAGTGTACCTACCGATTGGGCTCAGGTTTGCTCCAACACCTCGCACGCGTGCACGCAGCCGCCGGCGGTCCAGCCCATCATCTGGGGCATCTTGTACTCGTCCGCCACATCGATGCTGCCAGTCAGCGCGTTGGATTTTTCCCAGAGCTGGCCGGTGGTCGTGAGGTTCCGCGCGCAGGTCAGCACATATTTTTCGGCAATGCGGCGGGCGTCAGCTTTGAAACCGTGGCGCAGCAGGCCCATGATCGCGGCGGTCTGGAGCGGCGGCCAAGCGTTGGGTGCGTCCCACTGGTAGGTGTTGCGGGAGGAGTTGCTGCCCTCGGCGCACGCCATCAGGCCATGCGCGCGCTCGATCAGCGGGAGATTGCGCGCCAGCGCGGCGGCCTGCGTATCGGAGCACAGGCCCGACCACAGCGCGAAATACGGCGCCGCTGAAACCACGCAGCCCGCACTCCCGTGCGCCCAGTCGTAGTCAAAATAGAAACCCTTCGCCTCGTCCCAGAGGTAGCGGTCCACGAGCGCGCGGCGGCGCGCGGCGCGCTCGCGCCAGTCCGGCTCCGCCTCGGTGAGTCCGAGCTCGCGCGCGAAGTCGCCGGCGATCGTCTCAAACTGGTAGAGGATGGCGTTTGTGTCCACCGGGTTGAAATCCGCCGCATGCTGGTCGAAGCGCGGGTTGAAGTCCCAGACCTCGCACTCCGCCATCTTGTGGTGGAGGTAGCGCAGGCGTGCGACCGGGTCATCGGGGATGTCGGCGAGGCGGTGCTGGATGACCTGATGGAACCCGGCGAGTGTGATCGGGTCGGCGAACTCCCCGCAAGTGGCGAGGCCATTGGGCGCGAGCCGCAGTGCCATCCAGAAGGCATATTCCTTCACGAGGGCGGCATAGGCGCGGGCGAGCCAGACCCGGTCGAGCGAGTGCGCGAAGATTTCTGCGAACAGCACGGCGGAGACCGGGATCTGGGTGCGGTTCAGGGCGATTTTGACTGAAATATTGGGGACGAAGCCGAGACGCTCGATCAGGTAAATGATGTTCTCGGCGTTGTTGAGTGCCTGGGCGAAACGCCCCTGGCGGATCAGGCCGAGGTTGGTGAAGTAGGTATCCCAGTAGAAGAACAGCCACATGCACGGATCGGTGGAGGGGACGGTGTGCGGGCGGGGCAGGGAGATCTCCTTGGCGGTCTCGTCGCGGGACACGCGGAAGGTCTTTTCCCAGTTCGCGTCGATGTATGAGCGCGTGGCGGCGATGGCGTCGGCTAGATTCAAGCGGCCCAGCCAGGACGAGGATTCCGCCGGAGGCAATTCCGTCCCAATGAACGTTCGGGGAGCGCGGCCTCACCCAACACCGGGCTTTCCTCGCGCGGACAAAGCTGCTTAACCACACCGCGACAAGCGGGCCGATAGCTTAATGGTTAAAGCAGAGGACTCATAATCCTTTGAGTCTGGGTTCAAGTCCCAGTCGGCCCACCAATTCCAAGTGTATCCTGGTGGATGCAATGAGCGGGCTTGGGTGACTCAGAAGTGAGTGGGGGGCCACGCAGGAATTCACTGTGAGCGCATTCAGAAAGGGAGTAGCGCACGAGCGTGCGCGAGTGGAGGGAGCCGGCCGCTCGCGCACGCTCGTCGCTACTTCCTGCCCTTCGGCTCTGCCATTTTTGAAGCTGCTCTGGAGAAGCTGTTCCGCAAAAAAAGCAATTCGGACTGGCTTTGCGATAAAGGTTGAATCAACCTTTCGTCCGTGCCGAACCAACTCGCCCAGTCCAAGCGCCGGCAAAGTCTGGCTGAACATGAAGCGGTTTTGGCGGCGCTGGCGGTGATCGCGCGGTCAGAGCGCACCACCGTGATGGCTTTGCTGCGGAAAGCCGCCCGGGATGTCGTTCGACAGCGGGCGAAGTTGCCGGAGCAGGCGGCCGCGCTGCAACGGCTCGTCTGGAGCAAGGCGCCTGCGATGCCCACGCGGTTCAAGACCGCCGCCCAAGTAGCGCGGTTCAAGCGCGCCCAGCGGGAATTTGACCAGGTGGTCCTCGATTTGCAGCTGGCCACCCCGGCGACCATCCAGGAACGCAATGCGCTCGCTCCTTC
>JBDTJA010000027.1:0-6844 GCA_039936075.1 Opitutaceae bacterium
CTGGATTCTTCGCGTCGCTCAGAATGACAAAGGGATTCTTCACTTCGTTCGGAATGACAAACGATTGGTTCGCGACGTGCTCAAAGTGACAGGGAATATCACTTTTCCGCGACCGTGATGACGCGCAGGACCTCTTCGAGAGTGGTGTAGCCGGCCTTGACCTTTTCCCAGCCGCTCTGGCCGAGCGTGCGCATGCCGTGCTTGCGGGCGTTGTCGGCGAGGGTACGCGTGCTTTCGCGCTTCAGCACGAGCTCGTGCATCTCGTCGTTGAGCCGAAAAATTTCGAAGAGGCCAATGCGACCGCGGTACCCCGTGCCACGGCAGCGATCGCAACCCACGGGAGTCTTGAGCTCGGTGATGAGATCGGCCTCGGCGGCGTTGCAGCCGAGGATAGCGAGACTCTCGACCAGTTTCACCCGGGTGACGGGCGCGGAGCGCGAGCACTGGTTGCAGAGGCGGCGCACGAGGCGCTGGGCGATGACCAGCTCGATGGCGGACGCGACGAGGAACGGCTCGATTCCCATGTCCACCAGACGCGTGATGGCCCCGGGTGCGTCGTTGGTGTGCAGCGTTGAAAAAACCAAGTGGCCAGTGAGTGAGGCGCGAATGGCGATCTCGGCGGTGTCCTTGTCGCGGATTTCGCCGACCATGATGACGTCGGGATCCTGCCGGAGCACGTGGCGCAAGGCGTCGGCGAAACTGAGGCCAATCTCGGGGCGCACCTGCATCTGGTTCACGCCGGGGACCTCATACTCGATCGGATCCTCGATCGTGATGATGCGGAGATCGGTGGAGTTGATCTTGCGCAGAAAGGCATTGAGTGAGGTGGATTTGCCCGAGCCAGTGGGGCCGGTGACGAGGATGATGCCGTGCGGGTAATCGAGAATCGAAGTGATCTGGGCCTGCTCGTCGGCGCTCATGCCGAGACGGTCCATCGTGTAGGCTTCCTTCTTCTGGTTGAGGAGGCGGAGCGAGATGGACTCGGCGTAGATCGTCGGAATGGTCGAGACGCGGATGTCGAGCGTGGTGCCGTTGGCCTTGAAATTGATGCGACCGTCCTGCGGCAGGCGACGCTCGGAGATGTTGAGGCGCGCCATGATCTTGAGGCGCGAGATGATGGCGTCTTGGAAGCGCAGGAGATTTTCCGGCACGGGCACGGGCACGAGCAGGCCGTCCACGCGGTAACGAATGCGGAGCTGGCCTTCCTGCGGCTCCCAATGGATGTCTGTCGCCTGGTCCTCGACCGCCTGCGAAATCACGTCAGTGACAAACCGCACGACGGCGGCATCTTCGTCCACGACCTCCTCGTTTTGCGACGGGGTTTCAGGCGCGACATAGGAATCATCGCCGTCCTCGAGCGAACCCGAGCCGACGCCGTAATTTTCGATGATGAGCTGGTGGATTCGTTCCGGCACGGCGAGGTGCCAGACGGGCGGACGCGGCGTGAACGTGCGCAGCCAGTCGTTCATGATCTCGTCGGGCAGCCACGCGGAGGCGAGGTGCAACGGCGGCAATTCCAAGCCGGCTTCGGTGGGTTCGCCGAACCGGATCGGGATGATCTGGTAATCGTGCACGAGCCGCGCGGGCAGGAGGCCGCGGGCCTGGGGATCGGGCTCGAGGTTGCTGGCGGTATCGAGGCCGGCGGCGGTGGCGAGCAGGGTGAGGGTTTCGGGCTCGGTAAGGCCGAGCGCGGCCGTGAGCACGCCGAGGCGTTTTTCACGCGGGGCCTCCAGCAGGGCCTGGCGCTGGGGGTCATCGAGGCGCGCCGCGAGGGTGGCGGGCAGAGTCGCAAGGGCGGGCGCAATCATGGCGGCGCGGCTTACTTGATCTTCTCCAGCAGACTTTCCTTCGGCGGCTTCGGATCGACCAGGAATTGCTGGATCTGATTCTTGTTCGAAAGATCGTTGATCTTCCTGGTGGTGTCGGCCGTCCCCTCCTCGGGCCGCAGCACATGGGGGCGGACAAAGAGCAGCAGTTCGGTGCGATCCGACTCATGCGTGCGGGCGCCGAAAATCTGGCTGAGGATGGGGATTTCGGCGAGGAACCCGATCTTGGTGTGATCGGCGCTGGTCGAGCGCCGCTGCAGGCCGCCGAGCACGATCATCTGGCCGTCGTTGATGTTGATCGTGGAGTTGGCCTCACGATGGCCGATGATCGGCTGCAGATTGTTGTCGATTGTAACCTGGCCGACGACGTCGTCCACGATCTGGTCAATCGTCAACTGGAGGCTGCCGTCGTCGCCGATGAGCGGCGTGACCTTGAGAGTGATGCCGATGTCGGTGTAGGTGACCTGCGAATTGGTGGAGAAGCCGGCGGTCGAGGTGCCCGACGTCGGCGTGGACGTGGTGCCGCTGATCAACGGCTGTTTCTGGGTGACCTGAATCGTGCCGGGTTTGTTGTGCGTCGTGACGATCACGGGGGCGGAGAGCACACGCACGTTGTGCTTTGAGCCGGCGTCGGTCATAGCGGCGGCGAAGGCGAGCGGGTTGACGACGCCGGCACTCACATCCCAACCGGCGACGCTGCCGGTGAAATTGGTGATCTGGAGCGCGCCGGTCTTGTTGTTCGGGCCGACGGTGAGGTTGAGGGCGGAGATGCCGCTCTTGTCGGTGTCGCTGAGAGTGACTTCGGCAATAATGACCTCGATACGCACCTGGGCTAGGACGATGTCGAGCTTGTCCACCAGGCCGCGGATGAGGCGAATGTCGTCCTGGGTGCCAGAGATGATCACGGCATTGCTGCGATCATCGGCGAGGATGGTAACAAAGCTGCTGAAATTCGTGGCGGCCTCGCCGGCGGTGCCGCCGGCGACGGCAGGCGCCGTCGCCGCGACAGCCGGCAGTGGTTGGCCGGGCAAGGTGGGGGCGCCGGGCGCATTCGCGGGCTGGACCTGACCGGGCCGCGTGGAACCGTCGCTGGCTTTTTGCGCGGCGTTCTGGCCGGACACCAGCGAGCTGAGCAAGGTGGCGACATCCTTGGCAGTGGCATGCTTGAGATAAATGACCTCGTTGCGCGTGTTCGGATCGGCCTTGACGTCGAGCTTGGCAATGAGGTCGTCGAACAGCGGATACTGGCGCGGATCGGCGAGCAGAATAATCTGGTTGGTGCGATCGTCGGCGCTGTAGGTCGTGGCGGTGCCCAGCTGGCCTTGCAGGGCGCCTTGGAACATGGTGCGGAGGCGGTTGACGACGTCGCTGGCCTTGGCGCCGTTCTGCAGCGTGTAGAACTTGGGCGAGAGACCATTGGTCATCGGCCGGTCGAGCAGGCGGATCAGGTTTTCAACGCGCTGGAGATTGGTGATGGAGTCGGTGATGAGCGCGGCGTTGGCGGTATTGAGGATGACAATGCCGTTGGCGATGCCCGTGGACATCAGCGGGGTGATCTGGGGGACGAATTCGTTGGCCCGGAGGAATTCGAGCTGGAAGAGTTTCGTCGCGATCCGGCCGCTGGGCGGAAGGAGGAGGGTGGAACCCGCAATCATTTCGGGCGCCTCGTTCTTGATCTGGGAGAGGGCGACGACCTTGAGGAATTTATCCCCGAGCGGGGCCACGCCCACGCCATTGAGTGCCAGCACGGTTTCAAGTGCGAGGATGGCCTCGGACTTCGGAATCTTTTTCAGAATCACCAAATGGTACGTCGCGGCGGGCAGGGCCTGAGGGCGAAGGATGGTGCGGCCGGTGTAATTTTCCAAGGCGCCCAGAACCGTGTCGATGTCGGCATCGGGCAGTTTGATCGGCCCGACCATCTCGTCCGTGGACAGGCCCGGTGCGGTCAGGGTTTCGGCAGGCATCACCGACCGCGATTGCGGGGCGAGGGTGGGCATCACGACCGGCATTGAACTCGGCGTGGGCATCGGAGCAGGGGCGAACCCCTCCGCGGGCACCGGAGCGGCGGCGGAACTCGGGTTTACCTCCGGGGCCGGCTTCTTTTCCTGGGCGGACAGGGTGGCGGGAGCTGCCAGTGCGACGGAGGTCAGGCAAACGGCGAGGCTCAGGCGGGAAAAACGCAGGCTCATGCAGGAAAGCGATAGGAAGGTTAGTGGGCCGAACCCGGAGTGCAGATGAAAGGCGAAAGCCCCCGGTATGTAAACGGTCTTGTGCTATGACGATGTGCTCCGACGAAAGTTGCCAGCCTGCGCGGATTTGTCGCTTGCCGGGCCGGAGGCGTCACCCAACGCTCCGGCCCCGCGATGCCGAACAGCTTGGGCAAACTTTTTACGATCACCACCTGGGGCGAAAGTCACGGGCCAGCCGTCGGCGTGGTCATTGACGGCTGTCCGCCGAACCTGCCGCTGACGATCGAGGAAATCCAGGCCGAGCTCGATCGCCGCCGCCCGGGCCAGAGCGATATCGTCACCCCGCGCAAGGAACCCGACCGGGTCGAGTTTCTTGCCGGCATGTTTGAGGGTCGCACGATGGGCACCCCGATTTCCCTGCTGGTGCACAACACCGACCAGCGGCCGGGCGCGTACGACGACATGAAGGAAAAGTTTCGGCCGTCGCACGCGGACTACACCTATCAGGCCAAGTATGGCGTGCGCGACCATCGCGGTGGCGGCCGGAGCTCCGCGCGCGAGACCGTTGGCCGCGTGGCGGCGGGGGCGATTGCCAAAAAAATTCTCTCTCTCGCGGGCGGGGTGGAAATCCGGGCGTTTTTGACGGCGGTGCACGATATCACCGTGCCGGTCGGGGCCCTGGAAAAATTTCCCACGCTGGCGGAAGTCGAGGCGACCGCGGTGCGCTGTCCGCATCCGGCGACGGCGGCGGCGATGATTGAGCGCATCAAGGCCGTGCGCAGCATGGGCGATTCCGTGGGCGGCGTGATTGAATGCCGTGTACGTGGCGTGCCGGCGGGTTTGGGCGAGCCGGTGTTCGACCGGCTTGAGGCTGATCTGGCGAAGGCGATGCTGTCGTTGCCGGCCACGAAGGGTTTTGAAATTGGCAGCGGGTTTGCCGGCACTCTGCTCAAGGGCTCGGAGCACAACGATGCGTTCGAATCGCGGGGCGGACAGGTGCACACCACCACCAACCGATCGGGCGGCGTGCAGGGCGGCATCAGCAACGGCGAAGAGATTTTCTTCCGTACGGCGTTCAAGCCGACCGCCACGATTCTCCAGTCGCAAAAAACCGTGGACGTGCGCGGAGCGCCGACAGAGCTGGCGGCGAAGGGCCGGCACGACCCGTGTGTGCTCCCGCGCGCGGTGCCGATCGTCGAGGCGATGACGGCACTGGTGCTGGTGGACCACTGGCTGCGGCACGCGGCCCAGAACCGGACGTTTAAGTTCTGATTCTTCGAACCGTTTCCCGCGGATTACGCGGATTCTCGCGGATCAGGATGCCAATCTCCGATCGGAAGATTTCCATCCGCGTCCATCCGCGCAATCCGCGGGAAAATAATCATGTCCTTTGGAGCTTTGACCACTGATTACACGAGCGGACACGGATCAATCCTAAGGCTGCCTTGAGATAGATCCGTGTCTCGGGGTTTAATCCGTGGTCAAAATGGTTTTTTGGGGTTCGGATGGTTGCCTCTTCGTGAGCTTCGTGCTCTTCGTGGTTCAAATTTCATGCCTGAAAAACCTCTCATTTATGTGATCCTTGGCGCCGCCGGTTCCGGGCGGCGCGAGGTGCTGGCCGACCTGATCAGCGACGGGCTGGGCGAGGGCGACCGCCCGGCTGTGCTGCTGGCGGAGACTGAAGCGCCGGATGCCGTGTTCGATGCGAAGTTGCCCGGGCTCACGCGCTGGGCGTGGACGGGTGAGAACATTGACGGAATGATCCCGGCGGACGCGACGCACGTGTTTCTAGTGACGGATGGCCGCAGCAATCCCGTGGACCAGCTCGAGGTGATCGCGCCGTGGATCGAGGCGCAGGGCGCCGAACTGGCCCGCATCGTGTGTGTGGTGAACTGCCAGTTGGTCGAGAAGCATCCCGCGCTGCTCGCCTGGTACGAGGCGTGCGTGCATTTTTCCGACGTGGTGCTGCTGACGCGCCGCGAGGGGGTGGAGAACAAGTGGCTCAGCGTTTTCCGCGCGCACTTTGACGGACAGTTTTACCCGTGCCTGTTTGAGCTGGTGAAAAATGGCCGGGTGAAAAATCCCGCGCTGGTGCTCGATCCGCTGGCACGCCGGATGACGCATGCGTTCGATGCCGAGCAGGACTGGGTGTTCACCGACGAGGACGGTGACGAGATCGACGAGGATGAGGAAAGCGAAGGCAACGAGGACGTGGAAGTCACCGCCGCGGTGGAGCCGTATTTCGTCCGCGACGCCGCGCAGCGCCGGGAAAAAAAGATCCCGGACATCGCGAAGTATCTGGATCAGCCGCCCGGGACTTGAGGTGGATCGTGCGCTCCGCCGCGCGGTGGCTGGAAAAATAGGCTGCCGCGCGCGGAGCACCTGTCAGCTAGAGCAATTGCAAAAATGTCAGAGCCGAAGGGCAGGAAGTAGCCACGAGCGTGAGCGAGTGGCCGGCTCCCTCCACCCGCTCACGCTCGTAGCTACACCCTTTTTCCAAATGCGCTCGAGCGGCGGCGGCTCTTGAGCAGCACGCCAGAATTGAAGACGACATAATAACCGGCGGTCAGGCCCAGAATGACCATCGTCAGTGGACTATGCATAACCGTAGGTGCGGTTAACGTGGTGGCGGTCTTCGAAAAATAGAGCACTCCGACCCGGTAGATCACGCGGCCGGCGAGCAGCAGGGTCAGCCCCAAGCCGATGTACGTGTTTGGGGTGTAGTAGTGTGGCTTGGCCTGGCTGGTTTCAAATTTCGTCAGACGCAGCGCAACCATCGCCAGCAAGCCGCCGGCCAGGAGTCCGCCGATGGTTGCCTCCAGCATGAGC
>JBDTJA010000028.1:0-15252 GCA_039936075.1 Opitutaceae bacterium
GCGTAACGCAGGATCGAGTCATCCGGCGACACCTGAATCGGCACCGGCTTGCCGTGGCCTTTGCCGCCGTAAGGCACATTGGACAGCGCGTTGTAGCAACAGATGTACGCGCGGCGCGGTTTCTCCGAGAGATTCGCCTCTGAAGAGTGAAACGTGTTGCCGTGGAAAAACAGCGCACTGCCCGCGGGCGCCTCGCAATACATCATGCCAAGTCGCTCGATCGCGGCCTGCACCCGTTCCTGGTCCGCGCCGACCTGGCCGCCCACCTTGCCATGATCAAACCGCCCGAGCAGATGCGAGCCGGGCACGACTTTCAGGCAGCCGTTGGCCTTCGTGGCCGGGTCGAGCGCGATCATGCACGAGACCATCCGCGGATAGAGGCAGCCATCGCCATACCAGTAACCATAATCCTGATGCCATTCCCACGCACCGCCGACCTTCGGCTCCTTCATCATGACCTTGCTGTGCCAGTGATAGACATCCTCACGCAGGAGCATCCGCACATTGTTGACGATGCGCGGACTGCTGCTCACGGCGCCGAAGACGTCGTCGCTGATATCGGCCCACAACGCGAGTTTGCTGACGAGACCGGCGGCATCCGTGGTCGCCCATTGGTGCTTGGTCACGCGGCCCTCCTTTGTGACATTGGCAAGCAGGATTTCGATCTCCTGCGCGGTAAAAACGTCGGGCACGAGGACAAATCCGTCACGGTCAAATGCCGCGATATGTTCGACGGTCAGCATGGGGAAACCTCGCGTTAATGGGGTGGCGGAATCGATTTGGGGAAACGCCAGAGCTTGTCGGCACCATCGCCGCCCGCAAGCGACATTCGCTCGAACGATTCTAAAAAAGTGAACCGGATTAACTCACGCTCATCAGCACCTAGATTGTGAAATCCAAACACCGGAATTTCTGCCACGAAAAGTCACAGAGAATTGCGCGCAGCCGGATAAAATCTCCCGCGCGCTCTGGACCCGCCGCTGCCGCCCCCGACGCTTTTTTTGTGCCTTTAGCGGCCAATCGTCCCATGACCGGGTCTACGTAGCCTCCGCGGATTGACAGGGCGCATCCGACGCGGCGACGGTTGGCGGACGTGATGACCCCCGCTCCCGCCCTTCTCCTTCTGCAAGGTGGCGATCACGTCCGCGGCCGACAACACGGCGCCATCCTGCGTGCGCAGATCCATCGCAATGTTAACGAGTTGATGGGCGATCTGTTCACCGGCGCCACGCCCGCTCGCCGGGAGCGGATCCTCGCCTGGCAGAATCGATTGCGCACGTTCTGCTTCGATCACTGGCCGTGGCTGGAGCCGGAAATGCGGGGTCTCGCCGAGGGCTCCGGCGTCGATCGCGCCACCATCGAGCTGCTCAACTTCCGTGCGTGGCAATACGACATCTATCACGCCGGCTCCTGCTCAAGTTTCGCCGTACCCGATGTGGACGGCAACATCCTCACTGCCGGCACGCTCGACGATCCCCGGCACCTGTACGCCATCGCCCAATGTCAGCCCATCACCGGCCTGCGCTACCTGAGTTTCCCCATCGCCGGCACCACCTGGACCAACCGCGGCATGAACGAGTCCGGCCTCACTCTCGGCATTTCCTCGCTCATCTGCCCGGGCGTGAAATTCGATCTCGATCACCTCGTGCCCGTGGACCTCGTGTTTCGTTTCATGCTGCAGTTCTGTAGCACCGTCGCCGAGATCGAGGCGGCTTGCCGGAAGTATAAATTCTTCGGCAATCTCATCGCGGTGGACCGCCAAGGCGGCGTTTTCTCCAGCTCGAACTACTGCGGTGATCTCACCACCTATCCCGCCCCCACCGGCGTCGCCGCCCTGACCAATCATCCCGTCGACGCCGCCGCCACGGCGCTGCGCGCCCGCGGTTTCACCGGCCCCGATCCTGGCGCCCACAGCGTCGAGCGCCTCAAGCAGCTCAACGAGTGGACGGCCAAACTGGTCGATCGCGCCAAGTTGGCCGACGTTCAGGCGCTCCTCGGCGCCGAGCCCAAGGTCGGCCGCGTCAACAATCCCCACACCGCCTTCGCCACCATCGCCTTGCCACAGGTCCATCCGCACACGCTCTGGCTCGCGGAACATCCCGTGTCGCCGGATTCGTTTCACGCCTACGACGTCCGCACCGGCGAAGAGGTCCGCACGTAGTTCCAGCGCCGCGTCTGCCCCGCTACGCTCACGGTCCAATCGCATTGGCGGCTTTTTGGGCTTCGAGAAACTCGGAGAAATCCGCGGCTTCTTCCGGCGTGGCGAAAAAGGCCAGTAACGCATCCGCGTTGGGCGGAGGATTACCATTGTGGGCCGCTTGGTAGGCCGCCGCGGCTTTCTGGATCGTCGGCTGCACTTTTTTCCCGAGCTGCTCGGCATGAATGACCTCCGGGGGAATTTCGAACTTGGTCGTCGTCGCGCCCGACGGATCATAGGTAAACGTATCGCCGTCGAGCGTCGTCACCGTCATCGGGGCACCGTCATCCATCGGGAGCGCGGAGTAATCCTCTCCCGCCACCGTGCGCACCGTTTTGATAAAACTCCGCCGGCCCACCAGCACGGCGATGGAGCTGGGCGCCACGCCGTGCTCAAGTTTGTATTGCTTCCGCGCCGCATCGATCTGCCGCAGACTGTTGAAGATCGCCCGCTGCACTTCCCACTTCGCCAGGCCGATCGTTGGGTTCTTCGTCACCCCCGCCGTTCGGATCTGGGTCTTCAATTGCGCATTGGCCGCCGACAATTGCGCTACGTCCGCATTCAGCCCGCTGTTCTCATCGGTGAGCCGGCGGTTGTCGTGGCGCAGCGAGGTGTTCAGCGATTCGTCCGTAGTCCGCGCGAGCGACGCCGGCGTCTCAGCCACCGGGTGCTGGCTGAGTCCGACATAGGTTCCCGTTCCAAAGGCCACGAGCGCGGTCAGCGCGACAGCCGTGATGATTTTAGTAGTCATAAAAGTGGTGAAGAAACCTGCCCCCGCCGCGGCGATTGCCTGTGACGCGAGTATCCCAACCAAGCCCGTGGGCGCGGACATGAGCGGCTGGGCCAGCACGAGTGCACTCAAGGCGCCGGACGTGGACGTGACGCCGCGGCGGCCCAGCCCGGTGCGCAATTTGTCGAGCGCCCGATCGGTGCGCACCCGCGCCGCGTCCTCCGACACCTGCAGCGCCGCGCCAATCTCGGCGAAGCGACGCCGTTCGAGAAACCGCAGGATAACCGCGGTGCGATCAGCCTCGGACAACTCGTCAATCGCCGCGTCGAGCAGCGGCCTCAGCTGGTTCCAATCGGGGCTGATCTCGTTGCCCGCCGCGGCGGTTTCGAGTGCCAGCGCCTCGGTCTCGCGCGATTGCCGGCGTTGTTCGGAGATCATGAGATTGAGCGCGGCATTACGCGTAGCCGTGTGCAGCCACGCTGGCAGCAAGGCGTGATGTGAAAGCCTGCGGGCGTTACGGGCGAGGGCCGTGAAGACCTGCTGCGCTACCTCGCTCGCGCGATGCGGGTCACCGCCCGTGCGCCGCAACGCCGCTCCATACACCAGATTGATGTGGCGCTGCACGAGCTCCGTGAAGGCGGATTCGGAGCCCTCGTCGGCGTAGCGGGACAGCAGTTCGGCATCATCATCATTCATGGGTTCATCTGTTAAACAGTGCCGAGCCTCGAACCGAACAAAGAATCTGATCAGGCCGCCGGATTTTTAGCCCAGCTTGGTCCCCATCTTGCCCTCCACAGTCTCGTCGAAGGTGGAAGTCTCGTCGAAGGGGAGGCTAAGCGCAGACGGGCCTGCCCGCCATAGGCTAGGCGGAGGAGGGAACCGTCTAACCCCACCTCCTGCCGTCGCGATCCGACGTGAACAGCCCTTCATCTTGCGCGAGGCGCGAGCACCCCGGGCCGGTGTCTAGTTCCCCCCACCGGTCTCGGCGTCGAGCGCGCCTTGGACGCGGCTTGCCACCGGCTCGTCCGGATAATCCTTCACCAAGGCCTGCTGCGCCTTGCGCAATTCCTTCTTGTGGCCACCCGCCTCGAGTTGATCCATCTCATCCAGGGCGGCATTCACCTCGACCCACTTCCGCAAATTCTTCGCCGCCTCGGCGATGACATTCCACTCCGTTGGGTCAAGACGCTGGTTCAGCAGCGCCCGGGCCGACTCGAAGTCATGGGCATGCACCAGCGGTTCGATGCGATCCTTCACCAAGCCGAAATTCTGGGCGGCGAATTCGCGCAGGAAACTCTGCCGTCGCTCCGCCTTGACCGCGTCGTTCCTGAGCAGCAACCGCAAGCTCGCCACCGCCTCGTCGTAGTGATCGAGGCGCAGTTGCAAGAGCGCATCGTAGTAGCGCACCGACGGCCCGTCCTCTGGCGAATCGAATCCGGGTTTCAGCTCCGCGCGGTCGTCGTCGGTGAGGTTCTCCGATGCAAACAGCGCCCGGCCCAGCAACACGTACGCCTGGCCGTCGCCAGGATTTAGTTTCATCGCCTGCCGGATTTCGCCGAGCGCGTCAGCCACCGGCGTGCCGCCTTGACCAGGTTGGTCGCGGCCGGAGCCCATGGCGTCGTCCAAGCGCCGCTCGGCTGACCGGTAAAACGCCTGAGGATTCGTCGTCCCGGCAGCAATCGCCGAGCGGTAGTACTCGGCGGCCTTGCTCTTGTCCCCGTATTTCAGCTCGCGCCGTGCCATCGCCTCCAGCACCAACGGCGAATCCGGCGCAAGCTCGATGGCCCGCTGCAACGCCCCATCCTCCGCCGCAACGCTGCCGTGGATCAGCGTCAGTGAAGCGACGGCTACCGCCACTTCCACCGGCGGCGCGTCGGCTCGCGTGATCTTGCTGCGGGCGAGAGCCCGGTCAAACGGCACCACCAGTCGACCGCCCTGGCGCATCGTTCGGTTCATCTCAGAGGGTACGGCCTGCGGGCCAACCTGCAAAATTTTCGCGACCGCCGAGTTGGCCAGCGGATTGCGGTGCACCTCGTTCACCAGCGCCCGAAAACGCTCCCGCGCCTTGGCCGGATCACGCAGCAGCACGGTGCGCATCAAAGCCCAGGACTGGGCCGCGTAAATCCGGAAGGATTCGGGAATAGTGTAGTCAGCCGACGTCGTCTGGATGCGGGAAAACCGCTCCCAGGGGATCCATTTCTCGTTGCCCAACGCGCCAATCATCCAGTCGATGGACGGGCCCATCACGCACGAGTCCTTCTCCATTTCCAACGTCGACAGAACCTCGCCCGAACCCTGCTCCATCCAAAGCGGCAAGAAATATCCCTGCCGCTTGAGACTGCAGATGGTGTCAAATTCCAGAATCGCGCGCAGCGCCTTCGTGCGATCACCGTCCTCCGAAAGTCCCAGGACAACGTCTCCATCCAACATCGCCGTCAGCGCCACCGTGACCATGGTCACATCCGGGGACTCACCAGTGATTTTCCCCAATGAAGCCCGCTTGCGATACAGCACGATGTGCACGGGGCCGAGCGGCTGGTTATCGCGGCCCAAGACGGACTGGAAGGTGTGCCGGAAGCCGACGTAATTGATCAAAAACTCCGTCGCGTTCGCGGCGGAGACTTCCGAATAAACGGTCACGCCTTCGGCCTCGAGCCGGACCCATTTCTCCGCCGCTCCGGCACTCGTCCCCAAGCTGGCCACAATCAAAAGCCAGCGAGTGCATCGCCACCAACGTCCGGAGTTACCCATCGCCCAAATCTGCCGAGGCCTCAGGACATGCCAATCCGATTTACCGAACCGGTCTGGGCCGGGACCGAAATTCCCGTCCGACTCGTCAGGCGGGAACCGAATAAATCCGGCGCACGCCATCGCAGTCCGATGTAAACAGCACTTCGCGCTGGTCGGGCGAAAGCACCGGGTGCGGGTGATTGTCCTGCGTGAGCCAGGATGGGTTGCTCTCGCACAGCGGCACCACCTCCATCCGGCCGTTCACCCAATCCAGGTTGAGCCGGGAGATCAGATTGCCCTTGCGCCGCTTCTGGCCCGCTTCGTTCGCGATCGCATCGGTGATGACAAAATCGCCCGCCCGGCTCGGGAAAAAATGTCCGTAATACGACGGCCGGTCGCGGGGAATGGAAATTTCCTGCAGCGGCAGGTTCGGGTCCACGGGCGCGCGACCCACGAATTGTTCGGGAAACTCGCCGGCATCCCAGCGCACACCGTGATAAACGACCGCCTCACCGTCTTCCTGCCAGACCTCATGGGCCACGTCGTCGAGCCCGACTTCCGGTGACACGCGAAACTGGATTGGCCGGCCCTCGCACCGCACCTGCACGCGCGGCTGGCCGTCCGCCTTCATCCAGATGCGCTCGACCCCCAGCGGCCAAGTCCACTCGTGATTGAACAGCACGAGATCGCGGCGCTTCGGATGATACTGCACATGCGTCACCCACGCGGGTTCCTCGAAACGGAGCGCCATCTTTCCCGTGGCCACGTTCACTTCGACCAGCTGGGTCGTGAGCCCGAACTTCGCGTAGTTTTCCGACATTTCCTGATTACTCGTGCGCTTTTCTCCAAACCCGAGGATCCGGCTGTCCGCCAGGCTAAGCAGCACGTGTTCGCCCGTCGCATCGAGGTGGCAATATCCCACCGTCCGCTCGGGCGGAATCTCCGCGAGCTGCCGCCGTTTCCCATCGTTCAGGTTCACGCAATCGAGCTGACCCCACCCATCCGGCCGGCCCCAGACGAATAACAAATTTCCCGACGCCGGATCCAGGCACGGGCTCGATTTGTTAAGGCCCTGCGTCGCCACCGTGCCGTTGAAGAGGTAATCCTCCGCCGGATTCGCCGAGGGCGGCCGCGCAAAATAAGGGTAAGCCTGCAGTGCCGGACCCGGAAAGACCGCGAGCGGCTCCATCTCGCCGGTGGCCCGGTCAATTCGCGCGAGACTGGCGCCCTCGGGATGCTCCGAATAGGCGTTCGTGATCGCCGCTAACACCGCGCCGTCGGCGGTCAGACTGTAGGTGGTGAAATAGAGCAGCTGGCAGTTCGCGCTGCCGGGAGATTCCGGGCGAGGGGTTTGCATCGGGGACATTTCAGGCGGTAACGAGTTTCACGCGACCACCGGGTCGCGACGGATCCACCCGACCCGTCAACGTCACCGGCGAGCCGCGCCAATCGATCTCGAGCCGGTTGTTTCCCCGCCGAAGCGCCTTCGTCACATCCACGTCGGCCGGCGCCCAGCGCATCGTGCCGCAGATCACTCCGTTGACTCGCACGGCGCCCCCGTTGCCGGAGAACCCTTCGCAACGCAGGTGAACCGGCTTTCCGGGCAATGACCTGAGGTGGAATTGCTGCGTGTACCGCAGCGGGCCGCCGAAATAAGGCAGCCCCAGTTCCGCCCGCGTCGTGGCAGAGGTGGCGGACGCTCCGCTTGCTCCAGCAGCTTCGATCTTCCCGCCTGGCCGGACGATCACGCTACCCTCCACCCATGGCGCGCCGATCAGGCCGTCGCTGGAACGGCGCAGCGTGAAGTGGAACTCCAATTGATTGCGGCCCGGTCGCAGCGCGCCAGCCAGCGGATGACTCAGCAAAAAGTCCCCGGTCTTCCGCCACGCTCCGAGCGCCCGGCCGTTGAGCTGCGCCAACCAGTCGCCGCGCATGTGACCCGACTCGCACACCAGGTTCAGCACCGGACGGCCTTTCACCGTAAAGTGCGTGCGATAAACCCATTCGCGCGATTCGGGCAAGGTCGCATTCAACGGCACCGGCCCGAACAGCGTCTGGCCCACCACCGGTGACCAGCCGGGCTCCAGCACAAACGCCGGATCGAGCTTCACCTTCCGGCCATTCAGGGTCCAAGCGTGGAGATAAACCGGGTTCCGTTTTGGCAGAGTCACCTGCCACTCATCGGTCAGCCGCAGTAGCGTCTGCACCGGCGCCGGATCGGTCGCCGCCACCCGCTCATCCACAATCCGGCTTTCCCCGCCCTGTAAATGCCCATACGCCGCGCGGAGCGAAAACGTCGCCGGATCTTTCCCAACATTCACCACGAACCAGCGCCCGTCGCTCCGGCGCGCAGCGTGAACATCGCCATCCGACTGGAGCGGCCCGCGCAGGGACGTGAGCGCCCAACGATCATCGAGGACCGCGCCTTTTCCATCCAACTCCACCAGCCGCACCAAGGTGTCGCGGTCCGTGAAATCCCGAAAAAACACCAGGTACTGGTAATGGCACTGGCCGAACCCAAACCTGCCGCCCACGGCCTTCACCCCGCGCAACTCGTCGTCATCGATCCAGTGCAGGCGCAATCCGCGCCGCGCCATCTCTGTCGCGAATTTCGCCGCGCGCGTGAGCAGTCGGTCGCCTTTCGCTTTGTCCGTATCCGGCAGCCCGCGCAGAAAATCCATCGGCCGGATTGCGAGGACGTCCGGCGCCACTCCCGGACCGAGCGGTTCCGCGGCGCGGCGGAACTCCTCCGACCATGCCGCCAGGTCCGCACTCGCGAATGCCGGCGGCGCAAAACTCGGCGGTGCGTCCAGCTTCCGATAGCCATCGAGCGAATAGAAGAATCCGTGCGGTACGATCACGTTGATCCCCGCGACCGCCAGCCAGTCAGCCATGCGTTTCATCGTGCGCAAATCCAGCGTGAAGTCACATGCGCCGAACGTCTCGCAGAGCACCTGCGGCCGGCCCGCCTGCGCTGCTGCCGACACGGCCAGGCTCGTCGTCAAGTTGAGGATCGCGTTCTTTCGATCGCCCGCCGCCGGGATGATCACATCGCAGCCCGGCACCTGGAATTTACGCAGATTCGCCAGCACGCTGCCGACGTGCCGCGACTCATACCACCATTCCTCCTCCGGGCTGATATGACCCGTGAGCGCGATCCGGTGTCCGTTGCACCACTGGCTGAGCGGCATCGTCCAGTTTTTCAAAAACGCTTCCTTCGCCACCCGCCGGTAATTCCGGCGTTCCTCGTTCGCCGCCGCGCCCTTTTCTCCCGCCAGCGCGAATGCGAGCGTGGGTGATATTTTTCCCATTTTTTCCTCCACCCCTTTTCCCCATGGCAGCGGATTCCGAAACTTCGGTTCGTCGCAGAAAATCCCCGGCACAGTTTTTCCGAAATGATGCGCGAACCGCGTCCAGTAAGCCTCGTGCGTCAGCTCCATGAACAGCTGCGTGGCCTCCCGGTTTGACACGTCCACGTATTGGCCAAACGGCTCGATCAAATCCCCTCCCGTCTTCATCGTCACCGCGACCACTTCCCAGCTCCCACGCGGCAGCGTTACCGCCAGCGTGTTTTCGGGCAGCACGCAGATTGATCGTGGACAGTTGAACACCTCGGACGGACCCGTCGGATAGTACAGTTTGCTGTCCATCTGGCTGGTCTTGCGCCAGGTGTCCGCGACCGGGCCAACGTGACTCAATAATTCAACGACTTCATCCCGCCCCGCCCGGCGCCGTGCGTAACACGCGAGGACGTTACCGCCACCCAGCTTCCAGTCGATGCGCCGGCCACCGGCGAAATTTCTTTGCTGCACCTGCAGGGATTGCTCCACGAATTCCGGCCGGCGCCGCACCACCTCGCCGCCCGCCACGCCGCTGGGATACGGCATCTCGTCGTAGAGCCAGGCCTTCATCCGCAACGAGCGCGCCACCTCGATGCAGCATTGCACCGCCCCAAACCATTCCGTCGAAAGATACGGCGTCGCCAGTCCCTCGCGCGCGTGGATGAAAAACCCATCTGCGCCCGCCCCCTGCATTTCCAAAATCTTCGCCCGCAATCGTGCCGGCTCCAGCCGGTGGTTGAGGAAAAAAAAGGGCAACACCTCCGCGGTCGGAAGCCGGGGCTGGGTTGCCTTCGTACTCACGTCAACTCGTCTTCCGGATCTGCCGCTCCGTTCACCCTCGTCACCACCGGTCGCGCCCGCGCCTCGAGCGCGGCCTTCACCACGGCGGAGGAACGTCCGTAATATCGCGCCATGCCGCCTTGGTAAATGAGGGTGATCGCCGCCACGGCACCGTAGGTCCCGTAAAAGGCCAGCCGCAGCGATGGCTCGAGCGCGGCCATGTCAATGCCCAGGTCCACCATGGCTTCGCGGAGTTCGGGGCTCACGCCGTGGTTGCGGTCAAAACCGAGTTTCACCGCGCAGTAGATCTCGATCGCCGCCAGCACGATCCATTGTGAACGCACCAGCAGCCGCACTCCCGTGATGTGGCCGGCGAGGATCTGTTTGCGTCCGCCCAATTCGGTCCAGCCGCCGTAAACGATCGCCGCCCCGACCGCCATGCCGAACCAATCGCCAATCGAAATCAACACGCCGAGGCCCGCGATGATCACCACGCTCAGCCCATTCATCCGGGCGGTACGCAAGATCCGCTTCAGCTTCTCCTCGGGCGTGAGCGGCGGCTTTTTCATCCAATAGCACAGATTGGGACACCGCGTTTCATCCCGCGAGCCCTTTTCCCACCCCGCGCAATCAGACCGCTTCCAATCGACGTGGGTCGGGCTTTGCGGGCGAAGTGACGCCACCTCGGGAACCGTTTTTCGGATCCGGTCGCCGGACAAGCCTTGCGTCCGCGGCCGGACCAGCGCTCCGACCCCAACCAAAGCATTCGGTTGGGTTAGTAATACAATACGTTACAAACCCGTCGGGTCGGATTCGCGGATGAAACCTGACTCGTCCCGACTGGGAACGGGCCACGGCGTCAACCGGCAGCTCACCTTGGGTTTGTAATATTATGCGTTAGTAATCCACCGGGGTGGCCCGGCCGGGGAAACCCGGCGCCGCCGGCTGGTTCGCCGCACTCTGGCGGCAGCGGGAGGATTCGCGGAGTCCCCAGTTGAATTGTTCAGTGGGTCCACCTTCTCGTCCCTGTTCCCCAGGTGCTGTCACTTGACTGTTCACCAGATGGTGTCACTTGGCCGTCAAGCCCGACCCACAAAAGCCACTCGGATCGCTCCCAAGCCGCCTTCGCGCCTCAGGTCTTTCGCGGTTTCGCGCGGGAAGCTTCCCGTTTGACGGCCACCCACCAGACCCACGCGATGAATACCGCCTGAAATGGCAACCGCAGCCAGAGGGTGAGCGGCGAAAAATCAAAACCGGGCATGCGGCCCTGCAGCGCCACGTGCACGTTCGCGGGAAAAACCGCCACGAGCAGCGCAATCAAACCCCAGCCCGCGACCCGCCGGGTGGCGAGAAAACAGAGACCGAGACCACCCAGGATTTCCGCAATACCCGCCATGGCGTTGAACATGGCTGGCGCGGGCAGCCACGGCGGCATCATGCCGAGATAAACCGCCGGCGCGCGAAAGTGATTCGCGCCGGCGACGACGAAAAATACCGTCAGGGCCCAGCGCAGTATCTGGCGCAGCATCCTCACAGGCGTTCGCGCTCGAGGTTGAGCCACGCGCTTTCCTTTGGCGTAAGCGTCACGCCGAGGCTGACCAGCGAACTCACGGTCTCGCTCATGATGCGCGGGCCGATGAGCGCAAACGTCGGGAACGGTTGGGTGAGCACGTAAGCTGCCGCAATGGCGATCGCCGACACGCCCTTCTTTTTCGCCAGCGCATAGGCGCGCTCCCGGCGCGCGAAGTTGTCATCGGAATACCAGCACCGCACGAGCTGCTCGTCCTCGCGCTTGTCGACGCCGGCGCGGTCGGTGAAAAATCCGCGGGCCTGACTGGACCACGCGAGCAGCGGCAGCTGGTGTTTCTTGAGCCAGCGGCGCGACTCCTTGTCGGAGGCGGAAATGCAGCCGTCCCAGACCGGGTCCACCATCCGGGCGAGGCTGAAATTATTGCTCAACACGCTGAAGCCCTGCAGGCCCTTGCGCGCGGCGTAACGGTTGGCCGCGGCCACGCGGGCGAGCGTCCAGTTGGAGCCGCCAAATGCCTTGATCCGGCCCGCCTTCACGTGCTCGTTGAGCACTTCGACGAATTCACCGATCGGCACCTCGAGATTGTCTCGGTGCAGCATGTAAATGTCCGCATACGGGGTCTGCAGGCGGCCGAGCGACTCATTCAGCTGCTCCGTCAAAAATTCCGGCGTGCAGAACGGCGTGTGGGCGCCCTTCGCTATGACCGACACCTCTTCGCGAATGCCGCGGTTCTTGATCCACTGGCCAACCAGTTTTTCCTGCAAGCCGCCGCCATATACATAGGCGGTGTCGAAGGTGTTGCCGCCGCGCTCGAAATAGTCGTCCCACATCGCCGCGCTGTGCGGCATCGTGATGGTGTTGTCGCAACCCATGATCAGCCGCGACACCGGCTTCGTGAGATGCGGGATCGTCCCCGACGGGATGATCGCGTTTTTCCCGCGCGCCAGCGGACGGCGGTGATGCGTGTGGAGGAAATTCTCCGGCTTCTCCGCCTCATAGGTGAGCCCGATCGACGCGCGCCATGCATCGAGCGCCGCCAAGTTACCCAAGGTGTCAGCCACACTCATGGCCGAAACCTCGCGCTCGCCCCGCTCGAGGGCGGCGGCCACGGCGTCGGCCTCGAGACCGTAGAGATTCTCGGGTGTGCTCGCGACGATCTCGTCCACCTTGCCGTCCCGGTGAAGAAAAAATTTCGCCTCGACCCCATCGCTGGGCGGAATCCATGGCGACGGCACCACGATCATGCCCGCCGAGCCGTAAATCCGCGCAGAGTTATCCTGGCTCAAACCGATGCTCGTCGCCACCTGCGCGACGAGCCCGTTGGCAAATTTCAGCGTCGCCGCGGCGACCACATCAACGCCCGTCTCCGGATGCAACTGGCCCGCGCCCGTGACCGAGGTGGGGTTGAGGAACGTCGAACCGGACATCGCGCCGGCGATGAGCCGCGCAAACGACACCGCGTAACAACCGACATCAAGGATGCCGCCGCCGCCCGCAGCGTTGGACCAGAGCCGGGACTCGGCGTTGAAGCCGGCGTTAAACCCAAAAGTCGCCTGCACGAGTTTCACTTCGCCGATCGCGCCGCTGCGGACGAGCTCGACGATCTTCGCGGTCTGCGGATGGCAGCGGTACATGAACGCCTCCATCAGGAGCACGTTGTTCGCACGCGCGGCCTCGGCCATGACCATGCCCTCCGCGTAGTTCAGCCCCATGGGTTTCTCGCACAGGATGTGCTTGCCCGCCTCGGCGGCCTTGACGGCCCACTCGACGTGCTGCGGGTGCGGCACCGCGATGTAAACGGCCTCGACCTCGGGATCGGCCAGCAGCGCCTCGTAGCTGCCGTGGGCGCGCGGGTTACCGTTGGCGGCGGCAAACTTCGTCGCGCTCTCGATGGTGCGGCTTCCCACCGCCACCAGGCGGCCGTTCTGCGACCGGGCCAGGCCCTCCGCAAAAATTCCCGCAATGCGTCCTGTGCTAATGATACCCCAGCCGAGCTTTTTGGTCATGGCCCGCCAAACTAGGTGAGCCGGCGCCGCGAAAGCAATCACGGCGATGACCGGCGCCCGCGAATCACGCAAATGATCGCGAATCCAGATTAGGCCCACGGAAGACACGGAACACACGAACGGTAAGAAGGCCTTGTCAGAGCGAGGAACAAAGCTGTCCATTCGGATGAATGACCGTGTCGCTCGATTCGCCAACTCCTCGCAATGACCATCCGTGTGTTCCGCGTCGTCCGTGGGCCAACTTCTGAAGAATATGCCTTCGATTCGCTTAATTCGCGTGATTCGTGGGCCCAGCCTCGCTACATCCGTGGTCCATGCCACTCGCCAAGGCCGAACTCCAGCGCCTGCGCTCCTTGCGCGAAAAGAAATACCGCGAGGCGCTTGGCTTGTTCGTGGTCGAGGGCGACAAGGTCGTCGGCGAACTGCTCGCCGCGAAATTCGCCTTCGAGGCTGTCTACGTCACAACTTCAGGGAGGGCGGCCCTGAGCCCCGCCTTGGCCGATTCCGCGCATCTCGTCGAAATCACCGACGATGAAATGGACCGCGCCAGTCACTTCCCCACCCCCTCCAACGTGCTCGCGGTCGGTAATATCTCGCGCCCGCCCCTCGCCGTCGGCGCGCTCGATCGCGGCCTGACCCTGGCACTCGATGGCGTGCAGGACGCCGGCAACGTCGGTACGCTCCTGCGCATCGCCGACTGGTTCGCGATTGACCGCGTGGTGCTGTCACCCGACTGCGCCGACCTGTTTCACCAGAAAGTCATCAACGCCAGCATGGGCTCGTTCGCCCGTGTGGCGACCCACACCGCTGACCTGGTCGAGGTACTCGCCGGCGTAAAAGTCCCGGTCCTCGGCTGCGACTTGAAGGGCGACGACGTCCACGGCCTGCCCGCTTTGAAAGACGCCGTGATCGTCATCGGCAGCGAAGGGTCGGGTCTTTCCGCCGCCGTCCGTCCGTTTGTAACACATTATATTACAATTCCGCGATACGGCGGCGCGGAGTCCCTCAACGCTGGCGTCGCCGCCGCGATCGTGTGCGACAACCTGCGCCGCGTAGCTAAATACTGATTTTTCTGCAAAGGACCAAGAGTCCGCGAAGCCCAAGGCTCGGAGACTGCCACAAAGTGGCATAAGCAGCGCAAAAAATATCCGAAGTATTGGGTTGGGTGCGCCTCCTGCGCCTTTTTGCGGCCAACGATCCGGGGTCCGATCTTCGCGGTCTTAGCGCGTTTCGCGGTGGAAAATCCGTTCCCTCTATCCTCAATCCTTGCCCGGACTTCGCTTTTTGCCGCCGCCATCCTTGTGCAGCACCATCCCGGCCATCATGCCGATGGCGAACACGCCGAAGAAAATCAGCGCCGCCTGGGTATGGATGGGATTCTTGGCGGTGGTGCCGGCGATCGGGAAGTTGAAATCGATCACCTGCAAATTGTTCATGCCCACATAGAGCACGATGAACAACATCGCGAGAAACCAGATGGTCTTGAGGAAAGCCTTCATGACCCGCGAAACTGAGCCATCGCCGCCCGTTTGGCGAGTGTTTGCCGCACCAGTGGATTTTTAACCGCGAATGGACGCGAATTCCGATCCAAAGAATTCCGATCCTCAGAATTTTACCTCGGATGGCACGGATGCTCACGGATTAGGATTTGAAGCCGGAAATAGATAGAGAGTTCCGCTCCGGTGCCATCCGCGGTAAAGAATTGAGGTTTGCTCTTCGTCTTCCTTCGCGAGTCTTCGCGTGCTTCGCGGTAAAAAATTTAGAGTCCTAATGCTCCCATGCCTTCGCCCGCAGCGCCCGCGGCGAGACCCCAAACAGCTCCCGCACCCAGCGGGAAAAATGAAACGGCGTCTGGAAGCCGCAGCGAAACGCCACCTCACCCACCGTGAGCCCTGTCTCCCGCAGCAACTGCGCGCCCCGCCGCGTGCGGACCTCCC
>JBDTJA010000029.1:0-29588 GCA_039936075.1 Opitutaceae bacterium
GTCGATGGCGGGCCGCCGTCAAGCTCGGCATAGGCGGATTTCGAACCACGAAGCGCACGAAGATTTGGAAGGAAAACCTGCCTGAGGTTGGCCGTGGTCTGATCCGAACTTCGTGCGCTTTGTGACCTTCGTGGTGAAAAATCCGTAGCTCAGCTCGGCTCCAAGATCAGCACCCAGTCGTGGCTTTGGCCGGCGGGAGGCTCGACTTTCAGCTGTCCCGAACGATCGGCGGTGACGCCGACTTTCTTGCCGGTTTTGCCGGTGACGGGATCAAAGCTGGAGGCACGGTACTTCGCGCCGGCCTTGAGCGTCGAGACCACGATAGGTTCGTGGTACGGCACGTAGGTCACGCGTTCCGCGCCGGTAATACCGGCGGTCTGCGGGCCGTGCAGGCTCATATCGAGGGCGGCGAGCGCCCCCCACGGCTGGTCGCCGATTTGACCAATCACCTGCGCGGCCGGCCACGGCGTGTCGTCGAAGTCCCGCGTTTCCCAGTTGCTGATCTTGTTTTTCAGCACCTTCCATGAGGCGTCGCTGACGAGGCGTTGCTTGCTGCCATCGGTGAAACGGATTTCGAGGGCGGCGAGCAGGGCGGGGGTCGGATCGCCGGCGGCTGGCCGATATTCGCTCCAGAGCGTGAGGGTGTTGCGGCCGGATTTGAGCAGGCCGGTGCGGTCGTTGAATTGATGGGCGCTGTGCCAGTCCCAGGCGACTCCCGCCGGAGCTCCATTGAGCTGCGCTTCACAGTGATGCATGCCGGAGAAACGCAGACGGGCCTCCGCGACTTTTTTGCCCTTGGGGAGGTCGAAGGTTTTGCGGAAGTAGCGCCGGCGGTTGGGCGCGTCCGTCGCGGAAGTTTCCTCGCGCGACGACCAGATCCACTGCGCGCCCGTGAGCGGCAGCGAAACGTCGCCGGCGTACGCGGCCCACTCGGGGTGGGGCTCGAATTTGCTCCAGTCGTAACGCGTCAGCAGCGCTTTCCCATGGCCGCATTCGGCCGAGCCGGTGTAATTCATCGCCTCAATCCAGGGCGTGTTGCCGTAATTGCCGCCATGCGGCGACGCGCCGTGCGGGATACCGGGCTGGTTGCACTGCCAGATGCCATTGCCGCCGTAGGTGTGCCCCATCGCGCCATTCAGCACGCAGGACCAGAAGGCGCGGCGCGGCCAGGGCGCGGTGATCGTGCCGCCGAGCATTTCATAGCAGGGCTCGCCGTTAAGCACCGGCATGCGCGGCGATTGGCCATAGGATTCGCGCACGGCCTTGATCGCGAGGTCGACCGCCTCGTTCTGCGCGTGCATCACCTGCAGCATGTCGAAATCGAGCAGCGACTCATCCTCGGTGGCGTTGCGCGACGTGTACCGGTTGATCGCCGTGGGATGGATCGTGACCGGGCGGTGGAACGGATCCGTCTCGCGCAGGTAGCGCATGACCCGGGTCCAGCCCTTGACCATGTCGCGGTCGTCCACGGGAAAGTTTTTCGCGAGATACCACGGCAGATTGGCTTCGCCCGCGGTGCACCAGATGACTGGCGATGCGCCCCAGCGTCCGATGAGGTAGCGCCAGTGCGCCTTCAGTTGGTCCTCAGTCATCCACGAGATGAAGTAACCCCACGCCCCGACGATGCAGGGCGTGATGCCGTTCTCGATCAGGTGGGCGATCTTCTTTTCCGCTGCGTCGAAATATTCCGGCCGCATGTGCGAGTAGCCTTCCTCCCACGGAAAGCCCGCCTCGTTGGCGCCGCGGGGATCGAACGCGTACATGTCGGGATAGAGGCCCGCGATGATTTGCACCACGTTGTAGCCCTTTTTCACGCGGTTGGCGGTGAGAGTCTTGAAACCCTTCGGCCAGCTGAGGCGCGAGCACAGACCCATCCACCAGGTGTCGCCGAGCCAGAAGAAGGGCGTGCCGTCGGCGTGCTCGAAATGGCGTTTGTCGGCGGCGACCTGCACGGGCCCTAGGGCGTAAAGCGGGTTTTTCCCGGCGTAGGGTGAGATGGTCACTTCGCCCGTGAGGCCGTTGAGCCCCGCGTCATTCAGCGGCGTGGAGACGGTACGGTAACGATGCGTGCCGGTGAGCGGCGACGCATAGCGGACCTTCCAGATTTTGCCGCCCGCCCAAAAAGCCGGGACGCGAAACTCTTTCCCGGCCGGGTCGGTGAAAATGACGTCGAGCACGACCTCGTTGAACGGATCCGCGTAACCGCGCTCCGCGGTGAACGCGCGCTCCACGGTGGTGTTGGCGGGGGTGGCCCGCGCTGATTTGGTCTTCGGGACACGCGACTTTTTGGCAAGGACGGGGCGGGTTTTGCTTTTCATTTTCGGGGTTAGAAAGGGTTTAGCTGGGAATTTTACCAAGGATAGCATCGATATTCACGGATTGGACAACCCGATCCGGGGGATTTTGTACATTCCGTGGTAAAAAAAGTTTGGAGGCTCGAGTGTTAGTCACGGTTTTTATCCAGCGTGGCCTGCAGTTTTTTGAGCTTGGGTTTGATCACCGCGGCGCAGTAGGCGCGTTCGGGATGCTGGGCGAAATAATTCCGGTGATACTCCTCAGCGGGCCAGAATTTCTTCAGCGGCGAAATCTCCGTCGTGATGGGGAGCGAGAGAGTGGTCTGCTCGATGGTGCGGGATTTTTCCGCGGCGGCTTTCTGCACGACATCGGTGTAATAGATCACCGAGCGATAGCGCGTGCCGAGGTCCGCGCCCTGGCCATCGGTTTGCGTGGAGTTGTGGACCTGCCAGAAAAAACCGAGCACCTGGTCCAACGGGATTTTCGCCGGATCGAAATCTATTTTCACGACTTCGACGTGGCCCGTCTTTTCCGTGAAAACCTGCTCATACGAGGGATGGTCGAGCTGGCCGCCGGCATAACCGCAAGTGACATCGGTGACACCGGGGAGCAGCTGAAAGGCCGCGTCGAGGCACCAAAAACAACCGCCGCCGAGGACTAGGCTGGAAGACAGGGGAGGCGCGTTAGACATCGAAGAAAGGATAAGACGCTATTTGAGTCCCGGTTTACGGAGCGTCATTCTGAGCGCAGCGAAGAATCCAGTGCGATTGCGCTGCGGGTTACGGCGATATCCCAGTGGATGCTTCACGTCGTTCAGAATGACAAAAGGTTCGATGGCGTGGTTCAATCCGCGAGATGAGTCAGGTCGGAATGCCGCAGGAAAATATCCGCGATCTGCTCGAGTCCGACGGCGTCCGTTGCGTCGAAGCGCGCGAGCGACGGACCGTCCACGTCGAGCACGCCGAGCAATCTACCCGCTTTGATCAGCGGCACGACGACCTCTGAGCGCGACGCCTGATCACAGGCGACGTGGCCGGGAAATTGGTCCACGTTGGGCACGACAATGGTTTTGCGCTGCTGCGCCGCGGTGCCGCAAACGCCGCGACCGAGCTGCAGCCGCACGCAGGCGACGTTGCCCTGAAACGGCCCGAGCACGAGTTCACCGCCGCGCATGAAATAGAATCCCGCCCAGTTGATCTCACCCAAGCCCGCGAAGAGCAGGGCGGCCGTGTTGGCGGCGTTGGCGAGGCCGTTGGTTTCGTCCGCGAGCAGGCCCCTGAGTTGCGCCGCGAGCTCGCGATAGGTTTCCGCCTTCGTGACTCCAACGGTGGTTTTGACATCGAACATGCGCGTGGGTGGGGAAGGAGCGGCGGCGAAACGAAAAGTGAATCGCGACGGTGTGATTTCAGGCCGGCGACAGGCGAGCGAATTCCTCTGGTTGAGAGCGGAAATACATCTAGGCCGCAAGCAGGAGCCGGCGAGGCAACCGTGGGGCTGATATGGGGTCCAAGCGGAGCCCAAAATGGGCTTTCATGCCCACCAGTCATTCAGCTTCAGCCGCTTCGAAACCTCCGCACCCCAAAGCTCACTCACACGCGAAGGCCAAGCGTAACGCGCCCAAGGTTTCGCCGGGGCACGCCGGGCGGAAACTGGCATGGGTCCCGCTGGGACTCGTCTCGATCTGGGTGCTCGCGGCGCTGGCATTCGACCTGCGGCCGCGTGGGCTGATGGCCGTATGTGTGATTTGTTATGTCGGGTTTCTTTTTTCCATCCTACGCAGTTCATTGCACGGCTGGCAGAAAGCCGCGGCGTGGGTGGCGGCCCACGGATTGATCATCGGCTGGTGGCTGACGCTGACGCCGACGGGGAAGGGCGATTGGCAGACGGATGTTTCGCGGTTGCCGTGGTCGGTGCAAACGGGAGATCGGGTCGTCATTCACGACGTCCGGAATTTTTTCTATCAGACCGAAACGGACTACATCCCCCACTGGGAAACGCGCACGGTGGATTTGTCGAAGCTCCAGGGTGCCGACGTGTTTCTCACGCACTGGGGCGTGCCGCTCGTCGCGCACTGCATCATCAGCTTTCGCTTTAGCGACGGCACGTATCTCGCCACCTCGATCGAAGCGCGCAAAGTCAAGGGCGAGGACTATTCCATGATCCGGGGATTTTTCCGGCAGTATGAGGTGATCTTCCTCATGGCGGACGAACGCGATGTCGTCCGGCTCCGCACGAATTTCCGCCAGCATGAGGAGGTTTCACTCTACCGCACGAAGCTTACACCCGCGGATACGCGCCGGCTTTTCGAAAACTATCTCGCGTGGATGAACGCCGCCCGCACGCAGCCGCAGTGGTACAACGCCGTCACGATGAACTGTGGCACTGAGCCGATCGGGTTTCTCGCCGACCATAAGATCGGCGGTATCTCGCGCTGGGACTGGCGCGGTTTGCTCGCCGGCGACGGCGACAAGATGCTCTACGATCTCGGAGATTTGGTGACCGACGGGTTGCCGTTCGACGCGTTGAAGCACCAGGCAAACATCAATGTCGTCGCGCGGGCGGAAGATGCGGATCCGGCCTTTTCGTCGCTCATCCGGGAGGGTCGGGCAGGCTTTGGACCGGCGACGGCGGCCAAAAAATAGTTGTTGGACACGTCTCTCAATGCGACCCGCTAAAATCCGGGACGTTAATTTCGCGGCCTGAAAGCTAACGCTTCGCGTTTGCGAAATGTAACAAAGCGTTCGGATGGGAATAAGATGTGAACAAAAAATCGCGGCTTTCAGAGGGTCTTGGCTTGACGGGAGTGGGGTAAAATGGGTTGAAATGGGGCGTTGTGGGGCATTTGGCGCCCGGCGACAACCCTCACCCCTCTCTTGGCTCATCCCGGCAAAGCATTTTATACCGGCCTTTTTAGGCACTCCCTCGACGACAAGAATCGGGTTACGATTCCGTCGTCGTGGCGGTATGCGCACGAGGAAGGGGACACGTTTCTCGCGACGCCGCACCCGGATGGTTACATCGCAGTGCTGCCGCCCGCCGAGGTGGAGAAGCTCCACGCCAAGGTCGCCACGATGGCGCTGAGCGACGGGGCTGGTCAGGATTTTGTGGCGCGGTTTTTCGCGCAGACGCAGTCGTTCTCGTTCGATAAAGCCGGTCGCATCAGCCTCGACGAGGCGTTGATGGCCCATGCCGGCATCAAGCGGGATGCGGTGCTGGTGGGTTCGCTGACGAAGTTCAACATCTACGCGCCGGCCCGGTGGGGCAAAGTGGAGGATCGCACCTCCGGCGAGAACTTCGGCGACCTGATGCGTCGGATCGGAATTTGACCCATGAAAAATTCCTCCAAAGCCAAGGTTTCTGCGGTGCGCCAGTCGCTGCGGAAGGTTGCCACCGTGTTGGCCTCGCCGGCGTTTCCCGCCTGGATTGATGCGGAACAGGGACTTTCGTTCACCGCCACGCTGGTGCACCCCCGCGTGCGCGACAGCCTGATCCTGCGTCTGGTCAACCCGAGGAACCCACTGCGGTCCGCCTCCCATGCTCACGGTGCCCGTTGAACTTTTCACGACCGCGATCATGACGCCTGGTCACCAGCCCGTCCTGCTGCGTGAGGTGCTGGAATTTCTGGCCCCGACCGCGAACGGACGCTACCTCGACGGCACCTTCGGCGGTGGCGGCCATACCCGGGCGCTGCTGGCGGCGGCCCCGGGGGTGAATGTCACCGCGTTTGACCGCGATCCGGCGGCTCAACCGCGCGCCGCGATGCTGGCGGCGGAGTTTCCCGGGCAGCTGGAGCTGGTGGACCAGGATTTTGGCCGGCTCGGCGAGCTGGCGACGGGGGAGTTTGACGGCATCCTGTTCGATCTCGGCGTTTCGTCGTTTCAACTCGATGATACGGAGCGCGGCTTCTCTTTCCGCCATGATGCGCCGGTCGACATGCGCATGGACACCCGCACGGGTGTGCCGGCGGCGCGCTGGCTGGAGACGGCGACCGAAGAGATGCTGGTGCGCGCCGTGCGGGATTTTGGTGAGGAGCAGCACTGGCGCCGGGTCGTCCGCAGCCTCATGGCTGCTCGCGGCACAGGCGCGCTGACCCGGACGACTTCGCTGGCCGACATCATTTCCGAGGCGATCCCGGCCCGTGACCGCCACACGATGAAGATTCACCCGGCGACGCGGACCTTCCAAGGCATCCGCATCGCGGTGAACGACGAACTCGGCGCCCTCGACCGCGCGCTGCCCGCGGCCTTCGCGAAACTCCGTCAGGGAGGGGTGCTCGCGGTCATCAGTTTTCATTCCCTCGAGGACCGCCCCGTGAAGCAGTTCTTCCGCCGCCAGTGCGGTCAGCCGGAAAGCGAGAACGACTCCACGCCGCAGGACCTGCGCGTGAAACTTGCCGAGCCACTCACGCGCAAGCCCGTCACCGCTGGCGAGACCGAAATCGCCGCCAATCCCCGCAGCCGCTCCGCCAAACTGCGCGTGCTCCGCAAACTCTGACGCGTCCGCCCCATGAAATTCTCGAACCAAGCCTTTGTGAACCAGTTGCTCGTGTACACGCTGGTGATGATCTGCTTCAGCGGGTCCATCGGTCTCGGCACGGTGTGGATCCGTCACCAGATTTCGCTGACCGCGAATGCCACCAAGGTGCTCGACGCCCAGATCGATGAGTTGGACCGCCGCATCAACGAGACGAAGGCCGTGATCGAGACCGAGCAGGATCCGGTGCGGCTCAAGCTGCGAAATGATCAGTGGCACCTGGGCCTCGTGCAGCCCAAGCCCGAGCAGATCGTCCGTCTGTCCGGCGATCCGGTCATGAAACTCGCCGCGAAGCACAACCGCGGCCTCTTTAACGACGGCGCCGCACCCGTCACGGTCAACCTCCGCGTCGCTGACTTCGCGCCCTGACCCATGTCCAAGGGCTTTGCTTCCAGTTACCGCATCGTCCTGCTGGCGATCGCGATCCTCGTGTCCTTTGCAGGCCTCGGCGCCCGTCTGGTCCAGCTGCAGGTGGTTGATCGCGAGGGACGGATCGACTCCGTGGAAAAGGCCCGTCGGCAGATCATCGTCGAGACCGCGCGTCGCGGCGATATCCTCGACGCGAAGGGCAACATCCTCGCCACCAGTCGCACGCTGATCGTGCTCGGCGTGGACCCGCAGGCGGTCCGCAAGGAAGACGAAAAAAAGTGGCCGCAACTCGCCCGGCTGATCGGCATGCCGCTCCCGGAGTTGACCAGAATCCTTCTCACCAAGTCCCGTCTGGCCGCCCCGACGAACGCCTCACCCGCCTCGTCTCCGGCGAAGCCAGGGGATTTGGTGATTAATTTCTCATCCGCCGCCGCCGGCGCCGTGACGAAGCCCGCCACCGTCGCTGCCCCGAACGAGACGCCGGTCGATGACACCGTGGTCGACGAGAACGCCGACGAAACCGGCCTGAAACCGATCCGCTGGGCGAAGCTCAGCGAGACGGTGGAGGAATCCACCTACGTACAGATTCAGGCCCTCGACATCAAGGGCGTGTATGGCCAGCGCGCCTACCGCCGCGCGTATCCGCACGATTCCCTCGCGGCGCATATCATCGGCTACGTCAACAAACAGGGCGAAGCCGCTGCGGGCGTCGAGCGTTACGCGGATTTCTATCTGCACGGCCGCGACGGCTGGCGCGAGGGCGAGCGCGACGGTCTCCGCCGCGAACTCGCTCAATTCCGCACCCGCGATGTTCCCGCCTCCGACGGCTACAACGTCCGCCTCTCGATCGACTCCACCATCCAGCACATGGCCGAGGACGAACTCGCCACCATTGTTAAAAAATACGCGCCGCTGAAGGCCACGATCATCGTGAGTGACCCGCGGACGGGCTTCATCCTCGCCCTGGCGAACGTCCCGACCTTCAACCTCAACGAGTATAACCAGGTGCCGGCGGCGGATCAGGCGTCCATGCGCAACATCGCCGTTTCGGACATGTACGAGCCCGGCTCGGTCTTCAAGATTGTGGCCGCATCGGCCGCGCTGAACGAAGGCCTGGTCACGCCGGCGACGCGCTTCGACTGTTCGATCGACAAGATTGATTACAAGGGCAAGACGCGCAGCCTCCCGGGCGAGGACCACCATTTTGACGAGCCGCTCTCGGTGGCCGAGATCATCTCGCACTCCAGCAATCGCGGGGCCGCGCAGCTCGCGATGAGAATGGGGGACGAGAAATTTTATGAGTACGCGCGCGCGTTCGGCTTTGGCCAGCTGACGGGTTTCCCCGTGGGCGGCGAGATTGCCGGCATGATGGCCTCGCCCGCGAAGTGGGACGGCCTCACCATCACCCGCATGCCGATGGGCCAGTCCATCGCGGCGACGCCGCTGCAGATGCACATGGCGATGGGCGTCATTGCCAGCGGGGGTTATCTCCTCCGGCCGCAAATCATCCAGCAGATTACCGACGCGTCCGGCGAAGTGGTTTACCGCTACAGCGCCGTGGCCAAGCAGCGGGTGATCACCGCGGAGACGGCCCGCACGATGTCCCGGCTGCTGCGGGGCGTGGTCTCGGACCGCAAGACGCGTTACGGCAACGAGGGCACCGCGCCCGAGGCGGCCATCCCCAATTACGAGGTCGCGGGAAAGACCGGCACGTCCCAGAAATATCTGCCCGAGACGATGGCCAACGGCAAGGTGCGCCTGCTGCCCTCGACGAAACACCATGTCGCGTCCTTCGTCGGATTCTTTCCCGCCAGCCGCCCCCAGGTTGCGATTTCCGTGATCGTGGACGACGCTGACGCGAAAGCGCCGGGTGGGATCGCGTATGGCAAGACGGTAGCCGCGCCGGCGTTCAAGCACCTCGGTGAACAACTCATCCAGTATCTCGACATCAAGCCCGTCTACGACACGTCGGATCGCCCGACGGTCGCCATGCAAGGAGGCCGCCGATGATCGGTTACCTCACTCAGGATTATCCCCTGATCCACGCCTTTCGACCGCGACCTGCGGTTCGCTCGCGTCAGGAAACCCTCAGCCGCAACCGCGTTTTTAAAATGGCTCCGAAACTCTCCGACTATTTTGCCGACGGCGAGATCGTTGCCCAGAAGGGCAGCCTCGACCGCCCCATCTCCGGGCTGGTGATCGACAGCCGTCGCGTGGTGCCCGGCAACCTCTTCTTTGCGCTGCCCGGCCTCCGGTCTGATGGGGTCTCGTACATCGACGAGGCCATCAGCCGCGGCGCCGTCGCGATCGTGACGCAGAAATTGCCTGCGCACGCGCAGGCCAAGGTCACGTTTATCGAGGTGAAGGACGCCCGGCGCATGCTCGCGCGCGTGGCGCAGCGTTATTACAAGTTTCCCGATCGCGACATGACCGTCGTCGGCGTCACCGGCACGAATGGCAAGACGACCGTCTCGCACCTGATCAAACACTTTCTCAATGGCGACCAGAAGGTCGGCCTGATTGGCACGATCAACTACGACCTCGGCGCCCGCACGGTGCCGTCGTACCGCACCACGCCCGAGTCGCTCGATATCTACGGCATGATGGCGCAAATGCGCGACGCCGGCTGCAAGCAGGCGGTGATGGAGGTCAGCTCGCACGGCATTGACCAGCAGCGGGTGCTTGGCTTGCAGTTCGGCGCGGCGGTATTCACCAATCTCACGCGCGATCACCTCGACTACCACCAGACGCTCGAAGCCTACTTCGCGGTGAAAACCCGCCTGTTTACGGGCGACACCGGCGCCGCTCCGAAAGTTGCAGTCGTGAATCTTGACGACGCCTACGGTGAAAAACTCGTCGCGCGCATCCCCGCTGGCGTGAAGACCGTCACCTTCGGCGAAAATCCGTCGGCGCTGGTTCGCGCGGAGAACGTCGCGCTTAAATTCAAGAACAGCACGTTCCGTCTCGTCTGGCCAGGCGGCACGATGGAAATCGATTCACCGCTGATTGGCCGCTACAACGTGAGCAACCTGCTCGCCGCCATCGCGACGGCGTGGGGCCTTGGCCGCGACCCGGTCGTGTTTCTCGCGCGGCTCCGCGCCTTTCCGGGCGTCGCGGGCCGCATGGAGCGGATCGAGGAAGGGCAGCCGTTCAACGTTCTGGTGGATTACGCGCACACCGACGACGCGCTGCACAACGCCATCGGCATGTTGCGCGCGATCACGCCGGGCCGGCTGTTGGTGGTGTTTGGCTGTGGGGGCAACCGCGACCGGACCAAGCGTCCGCTCATGGTGAAGGCCGTGCAGGAGTTCGCCGATTTTGCCTTCGCCACGGCGGACAATCCCCGCAGCGAGGGGCTGGCGCAGATCTTCTCCGATATGAAGACCGGAGTTACAGCGCCGGAGAAGATCTCGTGGACCGAGGACCGCCGCCGCGCCATCAGCCTCGCGCTCGATGTCGCCAAACCCGGCGACAGCCTGCTCATCGCGGGCAAGGGTCACGAGAGCTACCAGGAATTTGCCGACACCGTCATCCCGTTCGATGACCGTCAGGTGGTGCGGGAACTGATCGGCATCAAGACGCTGAAGACCTGATGCCCACCTTTGTTCCAGCTCAACTTGCGACATGGACCGGCGGCCGCTGGACGGCGATGCCGGCTTCGGCGTTGACGGGGTTCACGATGGACTCACGCCACCTGAGCGCGGGGCAGGTCTTTGTGGCGCTCAAGACGGGGAAGCGTGATGGCCATGAATTTCTGACGGCGGCCCAGGCTGCGGGCGCGAGTGCCGCGATTGTGGCGGTGGCGAATCCAGCGCTGACGCTACCGCAGCTCGTCGTCGCGGATCCGTTGGTGGCCTTCCAAACCATCGCGCGCGACCATCGCCGCACCTTCCGCGGCCCGGTGGTGGGGATCTCCGGCAGCGCGGGCAAGACTTCGACCAAGGAATTGCTGGCCCGGTTGCTGGGCGGCCCGGCGGGGGGAGTGCTGGCGACCGAGGGTAACCTCAACAACCACCTCGGCGTCCCGCTCACACTCACGCGGCTCGATCCGGCCACGCACAAATTCGCCGTCATCGAGGCGGGCATCAGCGCCCCGGGCGAGATGCAGCCGCTCGCGGACATGATCGGACCCGATGTGGCGCTGATCACCCTGGTCGGCGCCGCGCACACCGCGGAGCTCGGCGGCCTCGAGGGCGTGGCGCGCGAGAAGGCCGTGCTGCCGGCGGCGATCCGGCCGCAGGGCGTCGCGATTTTCCCGCTCCAATGCGCCCAGTTTGCCGCGTTTCGCGACCTGGGTGTGAACCAACTCGTCCTAGAACGCTCCGCGACGCTCCGCGCGGTCACGCAGCCGGGGCACACGATTCAGTTCAATGTTATCCAGCGCGCGACCGAGACGATGATTGTTATCGCCTATGGGCCGCCTCCCCCCGCCATGTTCAAGCTGCGCCGCGTCACCGACGGCATGGCGCAGAACGCCGCGCTCGCGCTGACCGCCGCGCTCTACCTCGGCGTGCCGGCCCCGACGCTGGCGGCGCGCCTCGCGACTTGGACGTTCCCGTCGCTCCGCGGCGAAATTCGCGAGACCGATGGGCGGCTGCTGTATCTCGATTGCTACAACGCGAATCCCGCCTCGATGGCCGACGCGCTCGATACCTTCCACGCCATTGCTCCGGCGCCGGAACCCCGGCTCTACGTGATCGGCTGCATGGAGGAACTGGGAGCGGAGTCCGCCGCGCATCATTTCGCGCTCGGCCGCTGGCTCGGTTTGCGCGAAAACGACCGCCTGCTCGTCATCGGCACGCAGGCCAGCGACGTTTGCTCGGGCGTGCTGGCGCAGGCTGATTTCAGGCGGCAAATCCAGATCGTTTCCTCGCTTGAACCGATTGCCGCGGCGCTCACGGACTGGCCGGGCGCGGTCTTCATGAAGGGCAGTCGCCGTTATCAGCTGGAGAAGGCGTTGCAAGGCGCCGTCGCGCAGGAGGCCGCCCATGCTTAGCTATCTCGCCGACTACGAAAATTACTTTCACCCGCTGCGCCTGCTGCGGTCGCATACCTTCCGCACGGTGATGGCGACGATCACGGCCATCTTCCTCGGATTCCTGATCGGACCCTGGCTGATCGCCAAGCTGCGCCGCCTCAAATTCGGCCAGCATTACGACGACGACCGCACGGGTGATCTGGCCAAGCGCTTCGACAAGAAAAACACCCCGACGATGGGCGGGTTGCTGATCTTCATTTCGGTCTTCGTGAGTTCCGTGCTCTGGGCCGCGCCCAACATCTGGGTCTGCGTCGCGCTCTTTGTTTACACCGCGCTGACGGCCGTGGGCTTCCGCGATGATTACCTGAAGGTCGTGCGCAAGAGCCGGGATGGCATTTCCTCGTGGGAGAAGATCATCTGGCAGACGCTCATCACGATCGTGGCGCTGGCCGCGTTACTCGTGCATCCGGACAGCAAAGACCATATTCGCGAACTGTGGGTGCCGTTTGTGAAACACCCGATCATCTCGAGCCTGCCGATCTGGGCGCTCTTCGTCTTCATTTATCTTTGGCTGGTCGGCTTCTCCAACGCCATCAACCTCACCGATGGACTCGATGGCCTCGCCATCGGCTGCACGATCTCCGTGGCCTTCGTTTATGGTCTCCTGGCCTACGCGGCGGGGAACGTCATCATTGCCGACTACCTGCTCATCAACCATGTCCCCTTCACCGGCGAGCTCACGATCGTCTGCGGCGCCGTGGTCGGGGCCGGGCTGGCGTTCCTTTGGTACAATTCCTATCCGGCCGAGGTGTTCATGGGCGACACGGGGTCGCTCGCGCTCGGCGGCTTGATCGGCATCATCGCGTTCATGGTGCAGCAACCCCTCACCCTGATCATCGTCGGTGGGGTGTTTGTCTGGGAAGCCATGTCCGTGATCATCCAGGTCGGCTGGTTCAAATACACCAAGCGACTGAGTCCGACGGGCGAGGGGAAGAGGTTTTTCCTGATGGCCCCGATTCACCATCATTTTCAAAAGCAGGGCTGGCCCGAGACGAAAGTCGTCCTGCGTTTCTGGGTGCTCTCGTTCATCTGCGCGCTCGCCGGCCTCGGCACGCTGAAGCTCCGCTGACATGAGCCTTACCCCGGCACTTTTCCTCCAGCCGCTGCTCGCGCAGCCCGTCGCCATCCTGGGCGGCGGGGTGAGTGGGGAAGGCGTGAAGATGCTGCTGACCGCGCTGGGTGGCACGGGCACGGTCTACGATGCAAAGGGCGCGGATTTTACCGCCAAGGCGGCGTCCGGTCACCGGCTCGCGGTGTTCTCGCCGGGCTTTGCGCCTGGTCATCCATGGCTGGCGCGCGCGCGAACTGCCGGCCTTGAATGTCTCGCCGAGCTGGATTTCGCCTCGCTCGGCTGGAAGGGCCAGGTCGTGGCGATTACCGGGACGAACGGGAAGACGACGCTGACGGAATTTCTCACCCATGCGCTCCGCTCGATCGGCCGCGCCGCCTGCGCGACGGGCAACATCGGCTATTCTTTCTCACAACTGGTAGCGGAGTCGGCTGGCGGCTCGAAGGACACGTACGCACTCTGCGAGGTGAGTTCGTTCCAAGCCGAGACCCTGCGTCATTTCGAGGCGGACGCCACGCTTTGGACTAATTTTGCGGAGGACCATCTCGAGCGTCATCTGGGCATGGAGGCTTATTTCGCAGCGAAGTGGAACCTCGTGGCCCGCACTTTGCCCGGCGGCTTGCTGGCGGGTTCGTCCGTGGGGCGTTTCGCCCGGAAATACGATCGTCCGCTGGCCGCGGCTTCCGCGGTCGCGACGGAAGGGCAGCCAAAGGACGCGCGCCTGACGGGCACGGTGTTTGCCGATTACCCGCAGCGCGAAAATTTTCTCCTCGCCGCCGCCTGGTGGCAGGCTGCCGGGTTTGACGAAGGCGCGCTTTGCACGGCCGCGAAGACTTTCCGCCTGGGACGTCACCGGCTCGTCTGCGTGGCTGAGTATGAGGGCGTGGGGTACTGGAACGATTCCAAGGCCACTAATTTTCACGCGGTGGAGGCGGCGCTAACCCGGTTTCCCGGCTCCGTGATCCTGATCGCTGGCGGCAAGAGCAAGGGCGGCGACCTCGCGGGCTTCGTCCACCGGATCGCGGCGCGCGTGAAACATGCGATGCTCATCGGCGAGACCAGCGCCGAGCTCGCGTTTCACAGTTCCGCTTTTCGCGTCTCCCACACGTCCTGTGCGACGCTTGACGAGGCGGTGCGCCGCGCCGCCGAGCTCGCCGTGCCGGGCGACCAGGTGCTCCTCAGCCCGGGCTTTTCGAGCTTGGACCAATTTCGCAACTACGAGGACCGCGGCGAGCAGTTCGAACGCCTCGCGCGCGAACTTAGCGCCGAGACAAATTTGAGATAGCATTCACCGCATCAAACCACCCACACTCACCCCCCAGACACCCATGAAAATCCTGAAAGTATTCGGCGCCGTGGTCGGCATCCACGTTTTTGCCCTGATCCTCATTTTCGCGAATCCCGGCTGCAGCGCCATGACCAAGACCGCGCCGGCGCCCGATACAACCGCCAAGGCCGACACACCGTCGCCGGCCATCACCGTCCCAACGATCGCCGGCAGCGACTCGACCGCCTACGCGGCTTCGAGCAGCATTCACTACAGCCCGACGCGTCCGAACACACCCGCTGCCGGTGCGCTGGAAACGGAGCCCGTGAGCGATGTCACACCGGCCTCGACTTACACCGTATCGAAGGGCGACAGCATGTCGTCCGTCGCCCACAAGAACCACCTGACCAAGGCCGAGTTGGCCGCCGCGAATCACCTCAAGTCCGATTCGATGCTGAAGCTGGGCCAGAAGCTCATCATCCCTGGCAAGGCCACCACGCCGGCGTCCATGGCCGCCAAAAACGCCGCCTCCGGCATGGCAAAGGAGACGGTCGCCGCGCCGAAGGGTCCGGCTGATTCCGTAAAACACACGGTGAAGGCCGGGGAGACGCTCGGCGCGATCGCGCGCAAGTATCAGGTGAAGATGAGCGACATCGCGTATGCCAACAACATTTCCGACCCCGCGAAAATCCGTCCGGGCACGGAGCTGATCATCCCCGGCTGGCAGACGACCGCCGGCAAGAATGGCAAGTCCGGCGCCAAGACGGTGTCCAAGTCCGCCCCCGATTCGGCGAAGGCCGCCGGCATTCCGACCATCTCGATCCCGGGTGAGGATTCCGCCGCTCCGGCCATCACGCCAGCGGCCGATTCGCCGCCTGTCATCCAAGTCGAGGAGTCGCCCGCGACCAAGTAACCCTGAGGGTATTGCGATGTCCCGCAATCTGTCGACCGAGGCTCCCCGCGCGCGGTTCGTCGTCAACCCCGCGACCATTATTGTCGTCTGCGCCGTCGCCCTGACGATTCTGGGGCTGACGATTCTCTTCAGCGCGAGCGCCTCGTTCAAGCAGGGGCCGTATTACTATCTCAACAAGCAACTCATCGGCGTGGTGCTCGCCGCGGTAGTCTGTTTCGTGACCAGCCGGCTGAACCTTGATTTTGTCCGGCGCTACGTGTGGTGGATTGGTGGGGTGATGTTGCTCGGGCTGATCCTGGTGCTCATCCCGCACATCGGCGTCTGGCGCACGGGCGCGCGCCGCTGGCTCGGTTATGGGCCTTTCCTGTTTCAGATCTCGGAGTTCGCCAAACTCGGCCTGGTGTTCTGCCTGGCGCATTATCTGGCGCAGAACCAGACGCGAATCGGCGAATTCAAACGCGGTTATCTGTATCCGCTGCTGATCATTTTCGCCTGCGCATTTCTCACCTACCGGCAGCCGGACTTCGGTACGGCGGCGCTGATGATCGCAGTCGGGCTCATCATGCTTTTTCTCACCGGCGCGAAGTGGCGCTACATCGTGCCGACGGTTGGCGCGGTCATCGGTTTCTTCACCATCGCGGTGATCCAAAACCCCAACCGCCTGCGCCGCATGCTGGCGTTCCTTGATGTCGAGGGCAACAAGCAGGGCGGCACGTACCAGCTCTATCAGTCACTCGCCGCGTTTGCGTCGGGCGGTCTGGACGGCACCGGGCTGGGGCAGGGGCGGCAGCAGCTTAACTTTCTCCCCGAGGCACACACTGACATGATCTTCGCCGTGGTCGGCGAGGAACTCGGCCTGTGGTTCACGCTGGGGGTGGTGGCGGTGTTCACGATCATGTTCATCGCGGGTCTGATCCACCTGCGCCGCGCGCCAAACCTGTTTCAATTTCTCCTCGTGACCGGCTGCCTCCTGCTCATCTGCCTCCAGGCGATCATCAATCTCGGTGTCGTGACCGGCGTGTTTCCGACCAAGGGGATGTCCCTGCCGTTCATCAGCGCGGGGCTGTCCAACCTGCTGCTCATGGGTCTGCTGCTGGGTATCCTGCTCAACACGCAACGCACGTGGGGCAAGGCCTCGCTCGGCGGCCGGACCCGTGCCATGCAGGAGGTGCTCGCATGAGCCGGTTCGTCATTTCCTGCGGCGGCACGGGTGGACACCTCTCGCCCGGTATCTCGCTGGCGGAGGGTCTCATCGCCCGCGGTCACTCCGTGACGCTGCTCATCAGTCAGAAGAAGGTGGATGCACGGTTGATCGAGAAATACCCGCAGTTTGAATTTCTCCGGGTGCCCGGCACCGGCTTTTCATGGTCGCCGCTCCGCCTCGTGCGCTGCGGGGTCACGCAGCTGAAGGGTTTCGTTTTCTGCCACAACCTCATCAAGGGGAAAAAGCCCGATGGCATCATTGGCTTCGGCGGTTTCACGTCCGCAGGGATTGCGCTCGCGGGTTGGCTGCGGGGCGTGCCGGTGGCACTGCACGAATCCAACCGCATCCCGGGCCTGGCCATCCGGGTGCTGGGCCGGCTGGCCAGCCGGGTCTATCTGCCTGCCGGGATCAAGCTGCCGGGCGTCCATCCCGCGGCCATGCGCCACGGCAGCATGCCCGTCCGCAAGGAAATCCAGCGGCTGCCGCAGGCCGCGGCGCGAGTGGCCCTGGGCCTCGATCCCAACCAAAAGGTGTTGGTGGTGTTCGGCGGCAGCCAGGGCGCGGGTCCCCTCAACGAGTGGGTGCGCAACAAGCTCCAGCTTTTGGCGTCGGAGGGTGTGCAGGTTTACTGCGTGACGGGCCTCGACAAGGGCCGCGCCGGTGAATCGCGCGAGATGAAGACCAAGACGGGCGCGCCGATTCGCACGGTGTTCATGCCGTTCTGCGACCAGGTGGCCGAATTGCTTTCCGCGGCCGACCTCGTGGTCTCGCGCGCGGGTGCGGGCACGATCGCCGAGCTGATTCGCTGTGAGACGCCGGCGATCCTGGTGCCTTTCCCGCAGGCGGCCGATGATCACCAGCGCGCCAACGCGGCGTTCTTCGAACGGCAGGGCGGCGGCTTGGTGCTGGAGCAAACGTTCCTCGCGGCCCTGCATGCCGAGGTGCTCGACACGATTTTCAACGACTGGCTCCTCCGGAAGTTTCGCGCCAACCTCCAACGCATGGATCGCTCGAACTCGCTCGAGCTGATGCTCGACGACTTGGACGACCTCGTCGCGCCGCCGGCACCCTCCGGGCCCGTACCCTCTGCCGCATGAGACCCCTGGCGCGGCCGTTGCTCTTCGGGCTCGACCTGCGCCACCTCCACTGCGTCGGCATCGGCGGCATGGGCGTCGCGCCGCTGGCGATCTATCTCGCGCAGGCCGGCTTCACGGTCACCGGCGAGGATGATGCACTCCCGGACGACCTCCGCGCGATGCTCACCCGCGAGGGCGTGGCGATCGGCCCGATGTCGGAGGAGTGCGAACTGGTGATTTACTCCTCGGCGATCGCGCAGCACCATCCGGCTTACGCTACGGCGCTGGCGCGGAAACTCCCGCTCGTCCGACGCGGTGAGATGCTGGCCGAGGTGCTGAAGGGCAAGAAGCTGGTCGCCGTCTGCGGTTCGCACGGCAAGACGACGACCACGGCGATGCTGATCACGGCGTTGCGCCGGGCGGGATTTCCGGCGGGTTGGGTGCTGGGCGGACTCTTCGCGGACGACACGCCGCCGGCGCGGACAGGCTCCAGCGACTGGGTCGTCGCTGAAATTGACGAGAGCGACGGCACGATTGACCGCTTTTCCCCGGAGCTGACCGTCGTCGTGAATCTCGACTGGGATCACCCCGATTACTACCGCCGGGAAGTTGATCTCGAGACGACGTTCGCGGCCTTGCTTGGGCGCACTCGTGGGCCGGTGCTGGTGAGCGATGCCTGTGCGCGCTCGGCCCGGATTGCGCCGAACGCGATGACGTTTGGGCGAACCGGAAAATTTTCTGCCGCGGTGGCGGCGGAATCTGCCAGCCGCCTGACGCTCCGCTTGACGGGCGAGTTTGCGCTGACCGAGGCAAGCGTGAAGGCGCTGGGGGATTTTAACGCGGCGAACGCCACGGCAGCACTCGCGATGGCGCAGTTGATGGGCGCGACGCTTTCATCGGCGATGCTCGCGGATTATCCGGGAGTGCGGCGGCGCCAATCCACGCTCCATGCCACGGACGGGCTGACGGTGATCGAGGATTACGCGCACCATCCCGCGGAGATTCGGGCGCTATTGGCGAGTTTTCGCCGGCGGGTGGGGGAGGGTGGGCGGCTGGTGGTGGTTTTTCAACCGCACCGGTTCAGCCGCACCGCGCAGTTCAAGTCGGAATTCGCCGCGGCGCTGGCGCTGGCGGACAGCGTGCATTTGCTGGACGTCTACGCGGCGGGCGAGGCGCCAATCGCGGGCGGAACGACCGCGGATATCTACGCGGAGTTGAAACGGATCGCGGGGGCGCTCCCCATCAATTATCTACCCGCAGGCGGTGCAGGATTTTTACCGAGCCTCTCGCGTGACGTGCGGAAGGGAGATCTGGTCGCATTCGTCGGGGCCGGGGACATTGACCGACTGGCGCGCGTGTGGCTGGGGACTTTGCAGGAGGATGCCACGAAAGCCCAACGCTGGGACGAGTTCTTCTCGGCCGTAAAGCCGCGGCTGGCGAAGGAAACGAAATTCAAACGCGAGGAATCGCTCGCACTGAAAACCACGATGCGCGTGGGCGGCGCGGCGCGGCTCTATGCCGAGCCCGCCTCGGTGATTGATTTGCAAGTGCTGGTCCGCGAAGCCGCGGCGCGTAAGGTGGAGGTGCTCATGCTCGGCCGGGGATCCAATCTCATCGTGCCGGACGAAGGAGTGGACGGGCTCGTTCTCTCGCTGGCGGATAAGACGTGGGCCACGTTCGAGCCGCAGGGCGATGGCCGGGTGCGGGTCGGCGCCGGGCTGCGGCTCAAGAATCTCTGCGGCCTCGCGACGCCGGCCGGACTCACGGGTTTTGAATTTCTTGAGGGCATCCCCGGCAATATCGGAGGTGCCCTGCGGATGAACGCGGGCGCGATGGGCGGCTGGATTTTTGATGTGGTCGAGGAAGTACAGCTTATGACGATGACCGGTGAGCTGAAGACCCTCGCGAAGGCGGCGATGCACGTGGAATACCGGCATTGCGCAGAACTGCACCATGCGATCGCGCTCAGCGCGGTGCTGCGGCCGGCGTCGCACGCGGACGCCGATGCGGTCGCACGCCAGATCGATGTTTACAAACGCAAGCGCCAGGAATCGCAGCCACGCGAGTCCAGCGCCGGCTGCATTTTCAAGAATCCGCCCGGCAATTCCGCGGGTCGGCTCATTGATGAGAGTGGACTCAAGGGCGAGCGGGTGGGGGACGCGGAAGTATCCACCGTCCATGCGAATTTCATTGTGAACCGCGGCTCCGCGACGGGCGCCGACGTGCTGGAGCTCGTCCGCCGGGTGCGCGCGCGTGTGCGGCAGGTCAAGGGCGTGGATCTGGAGCCCGAAGTGCTGCTCTACGGAAAAAACTGGAGGGACGTGTTGTGAAGGATCCGGTGATTGCCGTCCTGGTCGGCGGAGTTTCGGCGGAGCGGGAAGTTTCCCTCGGCTCGGGCCTGGCGTGTGCGATGGCGTTGGCACGGTCATTTCCAACCCGCATGTTTGACGTCACGTCGAATGCATTGCCGGCCGGCCTGGATGCAAACCAGCACGTTGTGTTCTCGACGCTGCATGGCACGTTTGGCGAGGACGGCGGGATGCAAGCGCTGCTGGAGTCGGCGCACCTTCACTATGCCGGTTGTGGCGTGGCCAGCAGTGCCTTGACGATGGACAAGACCAAGACCAAGGCCGCCGCCGCGGCGTGGGGGGTTTCGGGGACCAGGGGAATTTTATTCACGGCCCAGTCGAAACCCTCGGTGGACGCCGTGATCGCGCAATTTGGCGAACAGCTCGTGGTCAAGCCGAACGCCGAGGGCAGCAGCGTCGGTCTGAACATGGTCGCCAGCCGCGCGGAACTGACCGCTGTTTTCGCCAAAATCACGGCCGGTAACTGGCTGGTGGAGCAGAAGGTCGTCGGCCGCGAGTTCGCGATTGGTGTGCTCGGCGACAAGGCGATGGGCATCGTGGAAATCCGTCCGAAATCGGGCGTGTATGACTACACGAGCAAGTACACCAAGGGGGCGTCCGAGTACTTTGCGCCCGCGCCGCTGGACGAGGGCCTGACGACGCGGATGCAGCACGCGGCCGAGACCGCCTATGCTGCCTGCGGGTGTCGCGATTTTGCGCGGGTGGACTTTTTGCTGTCGGGCGCCAACGAACTTTATTTGCTGGAAATCAACACGCTACCCGGCATGAAAGAAACCAGTTCGTTGCCGATGAGCGCTCGTTGCGTGGGGTTGGATTTCACGGCCTTGGTCAGGGAAATGATCAAACCCGCGCTGCAGCGTTTTCACGCGGCTGCGCCGTCGATTGAACCATGAATCCCCGCGATACACCCACGCCTGCGCGGAACTGGCGCGACATCCCCCAGCAGATGAGCCCGCGCACGATGTCGTCGGAGGGACGCAAGCGGGTGATTTACCGGGTACTCAAGATGGTGGCCGTCGTTGGCGCGGTCGGCGCCCTGGGCTGGGGCGGGCTGGAGATCGCCTCCACGTTCAAGGAAAACCCCAGGAAGGCACCGGACACTGCTCTGCAGTCCGCCCCCGTGAAGGATCTCTTGCTCGTGACCGACGGCGTGCTCGACCAGACGTGGATGAATCGCACGCTGGCGCTGCCGAAGAAGACTTCCCTGATGGAGCTCGACCTGTTCCAGCTGCGCACGCGAGTACTCGCCTCCGGGCAGGTGCGCGCGGCGACGATCACCCGCAATTTCCCTTCGACCCTGGCCGTCAGTCTTTCGGAGCGGATGCCGGTCGCGCGACTTTCGGCCCAAAATAAGGATGATGCGCCCCGCACCTTGCTCGTGGCACGTGATGGCGTCGTTTACGAGGGAGTGGGCTATGACGCGGCCATGATCGAGACGCTGCCCTGGCTCGGCGGCGTGAAACTCACGCGCGCGGGCGGGACCTTCCAGCCCATTGCGGGCATGGAATCGGTGGCCGAGTTGCTCGCCAAGGCGAAGATGGAGGCGGAGCACCTCTACAACACTTGGAAAGTGGTCTCGCTCGCGAAGCTCAACAGCGATGATGAACTCGAGGTGACGACGAAGGATGCGACCAAGATCACGTTTAGCATTACCGAGGATTTTTTCCGACAGCTCGCGAATCTTGACGCGATTCTTGACGCGGCGGCGGCGCACCCCGAGAAATCGTTGCGTGAAATCAACTTGGCGGTCGGTTCGCAGGTCCCGGTGTCGTTCCATGACGCCGCGCCGGCCATCACCGCCGCTCCCGTCAGCCGGTCCGCACCTCCCGCGGCCGTGAAGTCCCTGGTCCTTCCGTCCTTCTCCACCCACTAGCCCTCCGCTCCCCGTCCCGTGAGTTCCCGTTCCACCTTCATCGGCGCCGTTGAAATCGGCACCTCCAAGATTACCGTCCTCATTGGCGAATACACCGGCCGGGAGCTCGCCATCATCGGCCACGGCGAATGCTCGTCGCGCGGCATGATCAAGGGCGCGGTCGTGGACTACAAGGCCGCCTCCGAGTGCACGCACAGCGCGCTCGAGCAGGCCGAGCGCGACGCCGGTGAACGCATCGAACTTGTTTTTCTCGCCCAGACCGGCGGTCACCTCGAGGGTTTCTACAATGAAACAGCGGTGAACGTAAAGGCGGCGGACAACATGATCGAAGCGGCCGACATCCGGACGGTCAGCGATCTTGCGAAATCGAAGGAACTGCCCGCCGGCCGCATGGTGGTGCACAACATCCGTCGGCCGTTCCGCGTGGATGGCCGTCTGATCCCCGGCTCGCCCGAGCATCTGGTGGGTCAGCGCCTCGAGGTCGGTTACTGGACCGTGCATGGCCAGGAGCAGCGTCTCGCGGACAACATTCACGTGATCCGCGGATTTAATCTCGAAGTGCGTGAGCTGGTGCTCGCGAGCTTGGCGTCCGGCCACATGGTCACGACCCCCGAGGAGCGCCAGCATGGCGTGCTGGCCATTGATGTGGGCGCAGGCACGACGGATTTCGTGCTTTACCGCGACGGTGGCGCGCACACGACAGGCGTGGTGCCGGTCGGGGGCTCGCACCTCACGAACGATCTTAGCATTGGTCTCCGGCTCACCGAAGGGCAGGCCGAGAAGCTTAAGCTGCGTTTTGGCCGCGCCACGGTGCAGGCGCGCGACAAGGCCGAGAAGGTCTGGCTCGATGGCAATTTCGCCATCGGCGACCGTCAGTTTCCGCGGCAGGCCATCGAGCAGATCGTTTCGGCCCGCACTTGGGAACTGCTCGAAGTGGTGAAGAAGAAACTGGGCGGCTCTTTCTCGCCCGAGACCTGCGCTGCGGGCGTCGTGCTCACCGGTGGCACCGCCAAGCTTCCCGGCATCGCCGAAGCCGCGGCAAAGGTATTCGGCGTGCCAGCGCATCTTGGCGAAACGCCGTCGTGGGTCGCCGACAATCTCCGCGATCCCGGCAATCACACCGCGCTCGGCCTGCTTTATTACGGCGTGAACGCCCAGAATGAACGTGCCGTTTCCGAAAAGCGCCGCGGCGGCCTCCTCACGAATTTCAAGAAGCTCTTCGCCAGCGCCTGACCCCATGAATCTCAACGAACTGCCTCTCGAGCATGCGCTGCTCACCGACCGCAACATCGCGATCAAGCTCGTCGGCGTCGGCGGCGCCGGCTCCAACGCCGTGGACCGGCTGAAGATGGAGAATCTCGAGCGCCTGCAGCTCGCGGTGATCAACACGGATTACCAGGCCCTCGCCAGCTCGCCGGTGCAGGACAAGGTGCTCATCGGCATGAGCGTTACGCGCGGCCTCGGCGCCGGCGGTGATCCCGATCTCGGCCGCGAGGCGGCGGAGGCGGATCGCGAGAAAATTTCCGCGGTGGTGAAAGGGTGTGACCTGGTGTTCCTCATCGCCGGCATGGGCGGCGGCACCGGCAGCGGCGCGATGCCCGCCGTGGCGGAGATGGCGGCGGAACAGGGCGCCCTCGTCATCGCGTTTGTGACGATGCCGTTCAGCTTCGAGGGCGGCCGCCGGCTCAAGCAGGCCGAGGAAGGTCTGCTCGCGCTGCGGCGGGTCTGCGACGCCGTGATTCCACTGCCGAACGACATTTTGCTTCAGGAAGGCGCCGAGGACACGAGCGTGCTCGATTCCTTTGCGCGCGCCGACGAGTGGATTGGTCGCGGCGTGAAATCGATCTGGGCGATGCTGTTCAAAACCGGCCTGATCAATGTGGATTTCGCCACGCTGCGGCAGATGTTCCAGACGCGCGGTGGCAAGACCCTCTTCGGTCTGGGTGAAGGCACCGGCGAAAACGCCATGGCCGACGCCATCGCGAGCCTGAAGCTCTGTCCGTTGCTCCACACTCCGGAATTTTCGCGGAAGGCCGACCGGCTGCTCGTGAACATCATCGGCGGCACGGATCTCACGTTGCCGAAGGTGAACGAGTTGATGACGTCCATCACCGACCAGTTTGGCCGCGAATCTCACATTATCATGGGCGCGGTGATTGACGAGGGCATGCAGAACCGGGTCGAAGTGTGCGTGCTCGGCACCAGCGACATGAGCGGCCGCGGCGTGCAGCCCCGCCGTCCTCTCCCGGCGCGGGCCAAGACCCCGGCCCCGCGTTTCGAGGGCGGCCCCGCGCCGGTGGCTGCACCCTTCGCGGTTGCGCAGCCGGAGTTAATTCCGTCCACGGCGACGACCGCGACATCGGACAAGATCGATCAAAATGAATTTGGCTTTGGCGAAGTTGAAAGCCGCGGTCACTTCGAGAAGACCGACCGCAATCTTTTCGACGGCCAGGATCTCGACGTGCCGACTTATCTCCGCAAAGGCATCAAGATCGTGCTGTGAGCCTCGAGCGCATTTAGAACCGATGTGGAGGGAGCCGGCCACTCGCTCACGCTCGTAGCTAATTCCTGCCCTTCGGCTCTGACATTTTTGAAACGGCTCTAAACGGAAGTTGTCCGCGAAAAGGCACAAAAAGCGCAAACGGAGAGAACCCATTTCGCACACCTCCCGGTGCGGTGGAAGGCTTGCCGTAGCCAAGGGATCTTCTCGGGCCTTGTTGTGAAAATCGGATCGGGTGCTTCAGGCTGGGAATCCATCCCTTGTTAAAATTCGCCGCATCTGCATCGTTGCGCACATGTTTGTCGACGAGTGCACAGTAAAACTATTGGCTGGTGACGGCGGGCGCGGCTGCGTGAGCTTCCGCCGGGAAAAATACGAGCCCTGGGGCGGTCCCAACGGCGGCGATGGTGGCCGCGGTGGCGATGTCATCCTCGTGGGCGACGTGAACACGAACAACCTCGTGGATTACAAGTACAAGCCACACTGGAATGCCGAGCGCGGCGGTCACGGGCTGGGCTCCGACCAGTTTGGCCTCGACGGCAAGGATTGCCTGATCCGCCTGCCGCTGGGCACCGTCGTCACGGATCTCGGAACCGGCAAGGTCGTCGCGGAAATCATTGAGGACGGCGTCCAGATCGTACTCTGCAAGGGTGGCAACGGCGGGTGGGGCAACACGCATTTTAAGTCCTCGACCAACCGCGCGCCCAAACGCGCCAATCCCGGCCAGGACGGCGAGGGCGGTTCGTACCGCCTCGTCCTGAAGAGCATCGCCGATGTCGGCCTCGTGGGATTTCCCAATGCCGGCAAATCGTCGCTGACCACTGCCATCACCAAGGCCCGCCCGAAAACCGCTGCGTATCCTTTCACCACGCTGCATCCGCAGATCGGCGTCATTGATTATCCGGACGACCGCAAAGGCACCCGCCGGCTGTTGCTGGCCGACGTCCCGGGCTTGATCGAAGGCGCGAGCGAGAACCGCGGCCTCGGCCACCGTTTCCTGCGACACATCGAGCGCTGCGCCGTCCTGCTGGTGCTCCTCGACATGGCGGGCACGGATGCACGCGACCCGCGCGAGGATTACAAGCACCTCCTGCACGAGCTCGAGCTGTACGACCCGGCAATGCTCGTCAAACCGCGCATCGTGGTGGCGAACAAGTGCGATTTGCCGGAGTTCGCGGTGCATCTCAAGAAATTCAAAACCCGCTACAAGAAGGCGGACATCATGGAGATTTCCTGCCAGACGGGCGACGGACTCGAGGCAATGAAGAAACAATTGCTAAAACGCGTCGCCGCCCTGCGGGCGAAAGAAAAAATATCGCCTCGCCCGAGCGCCACGGCCTAATTTGCCCTTCGCGCCATGCTCCCGGAACATCGTCAACTTTTGATGCGCGCCAACCGGCTGTTGGGCGCCGGTTTGGTCGAGGCAAACCTCGTGAAAATCGAGGACCTTGAGAAGGCGAATGAAAAGCTGCTTGAAATCATGCAGTCGGACCAGCCCCGCCAGAGCACCGTGCTGGGCATTCTCGCCTACCAGATGAAGGTCCTGCGCGAGGAAGATTTGCTCATGCACATCGTTGATAACGAGGGTGCGGGCCTGGTGGACCTGCGCGGCTACGAGGTGCCCGACGAGGTCAAGAAATCCACCGACATTCCCACGTGCTGGGCGACGTGGTCGGTGCCGTTCGATCACGACGAGGATTTTCACTTTATTGCCACAGCCTACTACCTGAGCCCCGCCGTGCGGAGTTTCTGGGAAAAGCAGTATACCGGCCCAATCCTGTGGTTCGGCAGCACGCTCGAGGTCATCGCCGACTATCTGGAAAAGCTCGTGGCTGAACGCGTGGCTCCGCAGGTGGCGGTCAGTGGCGGCTCGCGCCAGCCGTTTGCCAGCACGACGGGCAATACGCGGTCCCCGTTCGGCACGATCTCACCGTTTCCACCCAAGGGTCCGGCCCTTGCCACCGTCAACTCCGCGCCGCCGGTTCCGCTGGCCCAGCCGCCGCGCCCCTGACCCATGCCGCTCGGAAAAGTCCAGACCCAGATCGTCCGCAAGCTCGTGGAAATGGGCCGCCTCTCCGAGCGGCAGTGTGACGTTATTGCGGCGGTTACCGCTGATTTGAACGGCGACGCGCTCGACCGTTTGCTGCAGGAAGAGCACCGCATTTCCCCGCTGCAGATCCTCGTAGCGAAGGGCCGCGCGCTCGGCCTCGCTCCCTATAACATCGCCCGCTACAAGATCAGCCCGAGCACCTACGAGCGCGTCCCCCAGGAGTTTTGCGTAGAGAATCTTGTCATCCCGGTGGGCCAAGTGGGCGACCTCCTCCTCGTGGTGTTCGCCAACCCGTTCGAGGTCACAGTCCCCGCCAAGATTCATGAGATGACCGGTCTGCGGGTGGTCCGCCTCCTGGGCCGCGAAAAGGATATCAAGGACAAGTTCAACCAGGGCGCCAACAACCAGTCGACGGGTTTCGATGATGTGGTGCAACAGATCGGCGCGGAGTTTGGCAGTGTGTTGCAGGTGTCGGAGGATGACTTCGTCAACGAGGAGTCCGGCCCGATTATCCAGCTGGCCAATCGCGTGATCGAGGATGCGTATTTCGCGGGCGCCAGTGATATTCACGTCGAGCCGCAGGAGAACGAAATCATCGTGCGGTACCGCATCGATGGCCTCTGCCAGGAAAAACTCCGGCTGCCCGCCAAGGTCGCACCTGCGCTGGTCGCGCGCATCAAGATCATGTGCAACCTCGACATCTCCGAGCGGCGCCTGCCGCAGGATGGTCGCATCATTTTCAAGCAGTTCACGAAGAAGTCCCTCGACCTCGACTTGCGCGTGTCGACCGCCCCGCTCAACCATGGCGAAGGCATTGTCATGCGTATCCTCGACAAGCAGAAGGCCACGCTCCCGCTGCCCGCGCTTGGTTTCTCCGACGAGAACCTGGCCCGGTACCGCGAACTCATCCGTAATCCCTACGGCATGATCCTGCACTGCGGTCCGACCGGCTCCGGCAAGTCGATGACGCTCTATTCGGCTCTCAACGAGATCAACTCGCCCGAGATCGTCATCCGCACCGCCGAGGATCCGATCGAGTACACTCTCGCCGGCATCAACCAGATGCAGATGCACCGACAAATCGGCCTCACGTTTGCCACGGCGCTGCGCTCCTTTCTCCGTCAGGACCCCGACATCATCCTCGTGGGCGAAATTCGTGACAAGGAAACTGCCGATATCTCCGTCGAGGCGGCCCTGACCGGTCACTTGCTCCTGAGCACGCTCCACACCAACGACGCGCCCAGCACGATTGCCAGTCTGACCGACATGGACATCGAGCCCTTCATGATTTCGTCGTCGCTCTTGTGCGTCTGCTCCCAGCGTCTGGCCCGCCGCGTCTGCAAGACCTGCCGCCAGACCCACACGCCCATTGGCCGGGAAAAGGATATCATTGAAAAGGCGATCGGCTGGAGTGGGCAGATGTACAAGGCCAACATCCGCGGCTGTCCCAAGTGCAACAACAGCGGTTACAAGGGTCGCGTCGGCATCCACGAGCTCATGGTGACCAACGACGAGTTGATTGAGGGCATCAACAAGAAGACCGAGACGTCGGAGCTGAAGCGCATCGCCGTGCGGGGCGGCATGAAGACGCTCCACCAGGACAGCATGTACAAGGTCAAGGAAGGCCTGACCACGATGGAGGAAGCGATTGCCACGGTGCCGGCGGACCTGTGAGGGTGACCGGCGTCGCTCTCGCCATGAAGAACCCCACCGCCTCCGCGCGCGGCCTGCCCGCCCTCAGATCATCGATCATTCTCCTCCTGCTGTCCGGTCTGACCATGATCGGCGCGGGCTGCAGTCCGAAGGAAGTCACGGCCTTGCAGCGCAAACAGGGCGCGAATCTCGTCAGCGAGGCCGAATTTGCCAACACGCTGCGGGACTATGCCCGGGCGGAGGGACTGTACGCGCAAGCCGTTGTGCTGTGCCCGGACACGCCGGACTACTGGCTGAACCTTGGCGCCGCCCGGCGGCGACTGGGCAATCGCGCGGGCGCGCAGATGGCCTACGAACAGGTGCTGGATTTGGCGAAGGCGGCTTACCGAAGGGATGGCAAGGATCCGCAGCCGCTGCTGCAGCAGGCCTATGTGCTCGCGCTGCTCGGCCGGATTGACGACGCGCGGGCCGTGGTGGAGAAGGCGCAAAAGCAGCACCCGGATAGCCGCGAGCTGCGCCTGTTTATCGAGAACCGTGAGCTCGACCGGCTGGTGAACGATCCCGTTTTCAAGCAGATCGCGCTCTGATCCAGGCCCTGACCGAGGATCAGGAAGATTTTGGCAAACCTGGGAATGGCCTTGTCCAGTTTGTCTTGCACTTTGACATTGCGAGCCGCCCGCGACGTGACCGACGAAGCAAACTATCCAGCTGGGGCCGGAAAAAGGGCCTCCCCGTTTTTTCCGTGAGCCGCAAGGTCGCCGCTTGGTTGCGCCAGCCAAATCCGAGCTTGCTCAAGCGCTTGCGACTATCCCCACGCCCCACGGCCTGACCCTCTCGATTGCATTCCAGGGCGTTGAGCGCCTGCTTTTGCGTCTGCGGACTGACCTGCTGCCGCACGGCGAGGTCCGTCAGAAAAGCCTGCACCTCGCTTTCCGTCGCGCGCCACGGCGAGACTGGGAGAATAAACCGCGCAAACCAAGCCAACAAAGGGGACATAGCTTGACTCTTGACAAAAGTGCCGCCGTCGGCCGATTTCCGCCATGCTGCGCCCACGCAACTGGGCCATGAAACGGAGTCATGCTACTTTGTCGTTACCACAGTTGAGGAATTACGCCACGCAGGGGAAACATGGGCATGCATAATCCGTTTTGAAACCTCTGAACGGACTTGGGATTGATCCGTGTGGGCTCGTGTTATCCGTGGTGAAATGGATCGGAGATGGCGGAAGGCGGGGTTCGGCGACCCCGCCCTACAAGAATTTCACACTCGCCGAGCGACCGCTCGGTCCGCGACGGTAGAGAAGGCGGCAAAAGGGTTAGGGTTTGTGATTTAGCGGACTTGCGTCGGTCTGGTTGTCTGGGATGCCGCTAGGATCATGG
>JBDTJA010000030.1:0-8684 GCA_039936075.1 Opitutaceae bacterium
CGCACGGGACTATTCGCCGGAGCAGATTGAGGCCTGGACTGGACCCAAACGACCGGAGCACTATTTTGATTCCATTCGCGGCCAGCGGCTGATCCTGGCTGAGCAGAGGGGGCGGATCGCGGGGTTCGGCGATATTTCCGGGACGCGTGACGAAATCTGTGCCGTGTACGTGAGCCCTGATTTTCAGCGACAGGGGATCGGCCGCGCGCTGTTCCGTCACATCACACAAGAGTTGAAAGCCCGGGGTTTTGCGGACGCGTGGTTGGATGCCTCCCTGACCAGCGTGCCGTTCTACCAGGCGATGGGTTGCGTGACCGGAGCGAAACAGCTGCACCCGTTCCGTCCCGGCGTTTCGATCCCATGCGTCCGAATGACGATTGAGTTGTAGGGCGGAGTCGCCGAACCCCGCCTTGATCGGAGACGACATTTCCGCGGATTACCCCGACCGACGCGGATGAATGAGATCCCTCCGCGCTGATCCGCGAAATCCGCGGGAAGGTTTGCAACGGTTTGGCGAGGGGCGGCGACCCCGCCCTACAACGGAAAGGCGGATAAGAAAAAGGCCGGTCCCGTGAGACCGGCCTGAAAGCTGACAAACCGCGGCGCGGTTTAGGCGACGTAGGCGGGGAGCGTCTTGTCGACCCGCATCTTGTTGAGGCGGCCGAACGCCGGCACGCCGTTGTCCTGCGGCACCACGACCTCGCCCTGGATGAGGGGCTGGGCGTAGCGGGTGAACTGGAAGTTCATGCTCACGCCGTCCTCGTTGATCCACTCGCGGGGCAGTTTCTTCACCGCGTTGGCGACATCGGCAAGGGGCGCGAGGCCGGTTTCGCAGGTGTAATGGTCGGCATCGCCGCGCACGAGCGTGACCATCTTGTCGGACTCGCCGTCGACGGCGGCCTTGACCGCGGCCTGGCCGACGAGAAACGCCTCATCGGCATCCGTCTTCGAGGCGGCGTGCGAGGCGCTGCGCTGCATGAGGCCGGGAATCGCCAGGCGGGTCTTCACGCCGGGCAAATTGGCCTCGATGAGGGACTTGATGAACTCACCGGCGCCGCCGAGCTGAGCGTGGCCAAACGCATCGGTCGCGGGATCGGCGGACACGTAGTTGCCATCCGCATCGATCAGACCCTCGGCGACGACGATCTGGCAGAACTTCTCGCGCTTGAGCACGCGGCGGACGTCTTCGAGGCATTTCTCCTGGCTGAAGGGAATCTCGGGGAGGTAAATGAGGTGCGGCGAATCATGGGGCTGGTCGCGGCGTTTCGCGAGCGAGGTGCTGGCGGCGATCCAGCCGGCGCTGCGGCCCATGACTTCCATGATGGAGACGAGGTCGCCCTGGCCCATCGAATCGCAATCGGCCGCGAGCTCACGAACCGTGGCGGCGAGGTACTTGGCCGTGCTGCCGAAACCGGGGCAGTGGTCGGTGCCCGTCAGGTCGTTGTCGACCGTCTTCGGCACGCCGATGACCCGGAGCTCGTAGCCCTGCGCGACGGCGTGGGCGGAGATCTTGGCGGCGGTGTCCTGGGAATCGTTGCCGCCGATGTAGAAGAAATAGCGGATATTGTGGGCCTTGAACACCTCGAGCACGCGGTCAAGATCGGCGGGCTTCTTGAGCTTGTAACGGCAGGTACCGAGGGCGGCGCCGGGGGTGTGCTTCAGTGCGCGAATCTGCTGCTGCGACTCGGCCGCGAGGTCCACGAGGTCCTCCTGAAGAAGACCTTGGATGCCGTTGAGGGAACCATACACCTCCTCGATGCAGTCGTTATTCAGCGCCTCCGTGATGAGGCCTGCGACGCTGGCGTTGATGACGGCGGTGGGGCCACCGGACTGGGCCACCAAAACATTTCCTGCTAGTTCAGCCATGACAGTAATTATAAAGGGTTGGAAACAACGTGAACGGGAAAGAAAGCCGGTCGCGCGGAGTAGATGCAAACCCAATTTTCGGGCGGGCCTTGCAAAGGAGGCGCAAGTCGGGGCCGGGCGTGGCGCGGGGCTCCCGACCCGTGAAGTTGGCCGCTAACCGCGGCGAGGATTAGGCGGGGGATTGGGCCGGTCGAACCGGCTTGAGGAATAAGGTCCGTCCGGCCCGCGCGGAGATTTGCGTACTGGGTCCGCGTTCCCGGGTCAGGAGACCCGTCTCAACACTGCCGCAGTAACGCGCCCTACCGTTCAGAGCAACCGGCCCGGACGGTATTCGGCGGCGGTGCGGTGCTTCTTCGCCAGGGGCTTCACCTCGGCGAGAAACGCGTCCACCTGGTGGGGCGCAGCGCCGACAAAACGCGCGTTCTCCGACAAAATGGCCTGCAGCGCCTTTTTGCCAAGGCCGACGCGGCGGTCGCCCGCGAGCCGGCTGAGCAGATCGGCGTCGCCGCCCGAGCGCAGCGCCTTCGCGGCGGCCAGCGCGTGCTCCTTGATCGCTTCGTGCGCCGTCTCGCGCCCAGCGCCATGCTTCACGGCCTCCATCAGAATCGTGGTGGTGGCGAGGAATGGCAGGTTGCGCTCATTCTCCGCAGCGATCGTGGCGGGGAAAACCTCCATCTGGCGCAAGACCGTGAGATAGGTCTCAAGCAAACCATCGATCGCGTAGAACGCATCGGGCAGCGCCACGCGGCGCACGACGGAACAGGAGACATCGCCCTCATTCCACTGATGGCCAGCGAGTGCGCCGGTCATCGTGACATAGCCGCTGATGATCGTCGAAAATCCGCAGATGCGCTCACAGTTCCGCGCGTTGACCTTGTGCGGCATGGCGGACGAACCGACCTGGCCTTCCTGAAAACCTTCGGTCAGCAAACCGGCGCCCGCCATCAGGCGCAGGGTGGTTGCGCAGCTCGCGGCCGCGGCACCGACTTGGTGCAGCGCGGTGACGACGTCAAAATCGAGACTGCGCGGATAAACCTGGCCGACCGCACTGAGCGATGCGTGGAAACCGAGATGCTTCAGCACGCGGGACTCAAGCAGGTCCACCTTGGCGGCATCGCCCCCGAGCAGCGTGAGTTGGTCGAGCTGCGTGCCGACGGCGCCCTTGAGTCCGCGCACCGGATAACGCGCGATCAATTCCTCGAGGCGGTTGAAGGCGACGAGCATTTCCTGGCCGAACATCGCCAGGCGTTTGCCGAGGGTCGTCGGCTGCGCGGGCACGTTGTGCGTGCGGCCGGTAATCATCAGGTCGCGGTGAGCCTCGGCCTGGCGGCCAATCGCGAGAAGAGTGGAGGCGACCTTGAGCTGGACGACCTTCAGCGCCCGGAGGATTTGCAACTGCTCGACATTTTCCGTCAGGTCACGGCTGGTGAGCCCGAGATGGATGAACTGCCGCTTGGCGAGATCGGAGAACTCCTCGATGCGCGCCTTCACGTCGTGCAGCGTCACCCGCTCGCGTTTCGCGATGGCGGCGAGGTCGATCTGATCCTTCACCTTTTCGTAATCCTTGATCGCTTCGGCGGGAATCGGCACGCCGAGGTCGCGCTGAGCCTTCATCACGGCAATCCAGAAATCGCGTTCGAGGGCCACGCGGCCGTGTTGCGACCAGATGTCCTTCATGGCGGCCGAGGCGTAGCGCTCGGCGAGGACGTTGGGGATGGCGGCGGGAGAGTCGTTCACGGCGAAAGGTCTTCAATAAGCAGGCAGGGTCACAGTTGCCAATGGCAAACCTCCGGGCTTGCCCGCGAATTGCGCGAATTTTCGCGAATAAGGCAGACGGAAGACAGCGGATCGGGTTCGAAACCCATTCGCGGAAATTCGCGCAATTCGCGGGCAAAAATCTGACCTCAGAGGAACGAGCAGATGTATTCGCAGATGCCGTGCTTCACTTCGATGCCGAAGCCGGAATTGGCGGCCACATCGAAATGCTGCGAGGCGGCATAATCCTCTACCTCGTTCCCGCCATCGAGCGTCACGAGGCAACTGCCGGCGACGATTTCCATGCGTTCGGCCGCGCCCGTGTTGAAATGAAACGAGCCGGGATAGATCAGGCCGAGCGTCTTCTTCGAGCCGTCGGAGAAAAGCACCGTGTGGCTGACGACTTTGCCGTCAAAATAGACGTTTGCCTTGGTCACGATGGTGACGCCGGGAAATTGTTGGGGCAGCATGGACATGGCTCGATGCAAGGCGCCGGGGGCGGAAGTGGCAAGAGTGTTGCCGCGTCATAGCGCACGTGCTTGCTGAAGTATCGCGGTCGGCTCACATCAAGGCATGGCTCATTCGGTCGCCCGCCACCTGCACATCGAGATTGCGGATTACGACCGTTTCATCCGCACGGTCATTCCGGGCTATGAAGCCATGCGGGGGATGCAGCTGGACTTGTTGGCACGATGCCTGCCGCCGGCGGGGCGGGTGCTCGATCTGGGTGGCGGAACGGGGGCGCTCGCAGCGGCGGTGGCGGAGAAATTTTCCGAGATGCAGGTGGAAATTTGGGACACGGATCCGGCGATGCTGGCCGTGGCGCGGGCTCGCTGCGCGGAGTTCGGGAGCCGGGTGAGTTATGTGGAGCGCTCGTTCACCGAGCCGCTGCCCGCTTGCGACGCGGTGGTCGCCTGCATCGCGCTACATCACATCAAGGATCTCGCGGTGAAGGGTAAAATCTACACGCATATTCACTGCGCGTTACGCTCAGGGGGGCTGTTTGCCAATGCCGACTGCACGATGAGCACGCGGCCGTGGCTGCGCGATGCGACGTTTCAGAGTTGGGCGAAATTTCTCGGGGCGCAGGGCATCGGGGAAAGGCAGGCGCAGCAGTATTTTGCGGAGTGGGCGAAGGAAGATTACTATCCGCCTCTCGCGACCGAGTTTACCCTGCTGAAGGACGCAGGCTTTCCGGAGCCCGAGTGTTTCTGGCAGATCGCGCCATTTGGCGTGTTCGGGGGTATCAAATCGTAGCCAGGCAGCGCACGGTCATCTCGCGGAGGACTTCCTCCTGCTCGTGGGGGCGGCTGATGATTTCCTCGAAGGCCGCGATAAATTCCTGCTGGTTATCAATCAGCCGGCGCAGGGACGGCAGCTTGGCATTCCCGGCGAGCTTGCCGACGTACCAGGGGTTTTGCGTGAAGAGGTTGTAGGAACTCTTCTCGACCGCACCGGTGAACTTCGAGGCGTGCGCTGCGGCGGCGCGCGGCAATCCGTCGAGGCCACGCGGCCCGACGCGCACTTCGCCGGCATCGACCAAGGCACGGACCTGCAGGAGGATACGGTTGCGGTTCTGCAGGGCGGAAATCACTGGCCGCGCATCGCCGCCGGCGAAGAAATGGCGTCCCAGGGCCGCGAGCGTCCATTTGAGGTCGCCGCTGAAAAATGACTCCGCCGCCTCGAAGAAGTCACCCTCGGCAACATTGGGGGTGAGCTCGGCGACGTGCTTCTCCTCGATCGTCTCGCCGGGCTCAACGTAGGTGGCGAGCTTGCGCACCTCCTCGACGAGCAGCCGCGTGTTCGCGCCGATCTTGGCGAGCAGCAAACGCGCGGCATCGGAGGATAGCGTGGCGCCGAGCGCCTTCGCCTCGGCGAGGATTACGCCCTCGAGCGCCTCGCCGTCACCTTCGCCGCCGCCGACCAGCGTGAAGTCGGCGTTTTTTTCGCACCACTTCGGAAACGACCGGCGGCGGTCCACGGGGGCGGCGGTGATGAGTACCCCGGTTTCGGCGGGATTCACCTGCGCCAGGATCTGCTGCAGATCCTCGACCAGCTTCAGCGTGCTCTCGGCACGGCCAGTCACGGTGTCGGCCAGAAAATTGACGTCCTTCAGCCAAAGCACGCGCTGGCCGCCGAACATGGACACGGTTTGCACGCTCTCGCGGAACCGGTTGATGGCGGTCTCGACCTCGCCAACGTTGCCGGCGAAACCATTCAGGACCTCGCGGGAAAACTCATCCGTCACGCCGGCGGCGAGGGCGGCGAAGCGCTGCTGGCCGAGCCGGCCGACGAGAAAATCGTCCGCGCCGCAGATGAAGATGAAGTTTTTGGCCGCTGCCATCGGCGTGATAAGGCCGGCAAGCACCGCCGGGCGCACGAAAAAAATCGCCACGTCAGAGGCGGGCCGCGAGGCTGCGCCTGCTATTCCTCATGGTGATCCCGGAAAATTACTCGTGGCGTCGCGACCTGCTGTGGCTGGTTCTGGTGTTTGGTCTGCTGCTGGGCTTCCGGCTCGGCAGCTACCCGCTGGATAACCCAGACGAGGGCCGTAATGCCGAGATCCCCCGCGAAATGCTCGCGACGGGTGACTGGGTCACACCGCGGCTCAATGCGGTGAATTATTTTGAGAAGCCGCCGCTGATGTACTGGGCGGTGGGGGCCTGCATGAAAGTTTTTGGTCACAGTGAATGGGCGCTGCGCGCGACGCCGGCGCTGTTCGCGCTGGCCGGGATTTTGCTCACGTATGCGGCCGCGCGGCGGATGTACGGGCGCACGGCAGGGCTGGCGTCAGCCACGGTGCTGGGCACGTCGCTGCTCTATTTTGGCACGGGGCGCTTTCTCGTGCTCGACATGCCAGTGTCGGTGCTGATGAGCGCGACGCTCTTCTGCTTCATCCTCGCCGTGAATGAGCCGCCCGGCATACGGCGGCGGTGGCTCTTTTACGGGCTCTACGCGAGCGCGGCGCTGGCGACGCTCACGAAAGGATTCATCGGCTTTCTTGTCACGGGCGCGGTGATGTTCCTATGGCTGCTGATCTTCAACCAGTGGAAAAAGCTGCGTCCAATGCACCTGCCGACCGGCCTCGGGCTGTTCCTCGCGATCGCGGCGCCCTGGCACGTGCTGGCGGCGATGCGCAATGAAACGTGGGCGCACCGCTACATTTATTACGAGCACTGGGCGCGCTTCACCACGACGGAGCATGGCCGTTACCAGCCATGGCATTATTTTATCTGGATCCTGCTCGGCGGGCTTTTCCCGTGGATGGCGTTTATCTGGCCGGCCGTGCGCAATGCGGTGCGCGGCGGCCCGTTCGACGGGGCTGACGCCCTCACAGGAGGCCAGCCCAGGGACCCGAGCCGGTCGAGTGGATGGGCGCGACGCGGGGAAAACGCCACGGGGTGGTTCCTGGTCACGTGGATCGCGTTCATCTTTTTGTTCTTCTCCAAGTCCCAATCAAAGCTGCCCGCCTACATTTTGCCGGTGTTTCCGGCCGCGGCGGTGCTGATCGGTGCGTGGCTGGCCGAGGTCATGGCTGATCCGCTCGGGGCCCTGCGGCTGCGGGGGAGTTTGCGGGTATTTTCCTTCGCCTGCGGATTGTTAGCGGTCGCGCTGCTCGTCACGGTGCTGCGGCCGGGTCTGATCATCCACGACGCAGAGCAGGCGCTCGCGCTGCGCATTCCGGCCGTGTTGCTGGCGCTCGTGCTGATCGCCGGTGGGGTGTTGGTGCCGATCGTGGCGCGACTGCGCGGGGGAATCGCGGCGTTCATCGCGATCGCGACGATGGCGGCGCTGTTTCTCGCCGGGCTGACATTTGCGGTGCCGTACATCTACAAACCCGGCACCAAAGCGCTCGCGCTGATCGTGAAGACGCAGGTCAAGCCCGGGGACAAGGTGATGCATTACTACGATTTCTTCCACGATTTCACCTTCTATGCGGAGCAGCCAGTCGGGTTGATTGATGCCAAGGGTGAACTTGAACTGGAAGAGGATCCGGTGGCGCGGGCGAGCGGGCGTTTCATCACATCGGTGGAATTTCGCCGCGAATGGAATGGGAGTACCCGCTTCTGGGTGGTGGCTAAGAAGCGCGACGCCAAGGCGCTGTTTGAGGATCCGACGTTCCATTATCATTTGCTCGCCCAGACCAAGGGTCATTATCTCTTCAGCAATCAGCCCTGACATGTCCGCTCCCGCCCCCACCACAGCTCCGGCTAAAACCGCGCTGGCCCCGCTGCCATTCACGCGACCGCTCATTGACGAAGCAACGATCGCCGGCGTCGTCGAAGTGCTGCGCTCGGGCTGGATCACGTCCGGCCCGAAAGTGAAGGAATTCGAGGCCAAGCTCTCCGAGTTTTGCGTTGGTCGCCCGGTACGCGTGTTTAATTCCGGCACGTGTACCATGGAAATCGCGCTGCGCATTGCAGGGATCGGCCCGGGTCATGAGGTTATCACCACGCCGCTTTCCTGGGTCGCGACGAGCAATGTCATTCTCGACGTCGGAGCGCGGCCGGTCTTCGTCGATATCGATCCGGTGACGCGCAACATCGACCTGAACCGGATCGAGGCGGCCATCACGCCGAAGACGAAGGCGATCATGCCGGTGGATCTCGCCGGCCTGCCCGTGGACCGCGACCGGCTCCATGCCATTGCGAAAAAGCACCAGCTTCGCGTGATCGAGGACGCCGCGCAGTCCTTCGGGAGTACTTGGAACGGCCGTCGCATCGGTTCGTTTGGCGATTTTGTGTCGTTTAGCTTTCACCCGAACAAAAACATTACGTCCATTGAGGGCGGCTGCCTGGTGATGAACGACGAGCGCGAAGCCAAACTCGCCGAGCAATACCGTCTGCAGGGCGTAGTGCGCACCGGCACCGACGGCATGGAGGTCGAGCTGGTTGGCGGGAAGTTCAATCTCACCGACGTCGCCGCGCGGGTGGGTCTCGGCCAGTTGCCGCATCTGGCGGAGTTCAACGCCAAGCGCAGCGAGTTGGTAAAGATCTATTTCGAGCTGCTGGACACGCCGGCGAACCGCGCGCTCGGGTTGCAGCTCCCCGTCGCCGATTTCA
>JBDTJA010000031.1:0-2412 GCA_039936075.1 Opitutaceae bacterium
TCCTCTTCTTCGTCAGGTTTTTGCCTCGCCAATGAACCCTCCCCCGTTACCCAAATCAACCCTCCTATGATTTCATGGCTCAAGAAAATTTTCGGTCGCGAGGAAAAGTTTTTTGACCTGCTGGAGGCCGGCGCCCATGAGGCCAAAACGAGCGTCAATCTGCTCGCCAGCTACCTCCACACGCTCAGCGCCGGTGGCCCGCCGGCCAACCTCGACGACTTCGTCCAGTCCCGCCGCAAGGAGAAGCGCATCCGCTATGAGATGACCGAGCAGCTCAGCCGCACGTTCGTCACGCCGCTCGAACGCGAGGACATCGAGTCGCTCTCCTTTGCCCTCTACCGCATCCCAAAGGCCGTCGAAAAGATCGTCGAACGCCTCTCCATTTATCCCGGCCGCGTGCCACATGCGGCATTCCAGCGCCAGGCCGAGCTGCTCAACCTCGCGGCCGATGCCGTGACGTTCATGGTCAAGGAACTGCGCGGGGGAACCGACATGGAGAAGATCCGCGAGGCCAACGACCGGCTCCAATACGCCGAGGGCGAGGCCGACAAGGTGATGCTCACCCTGCTCAAGGACCTTTATCACGGCCCGTACGACGCCAAGGAACTCGTCATTCTCCAGGAAATTTACGAGATGGTGGAACGAGCCGTGGACCGTTGCCGCAATGCCGGCAACATCGTCGTCCAGATCGTGCTGAAACACTCCTGAGTCGGTCGACGCCATCATGACGCTCTTCCTGCTCGTTTTGCTGGCCGCGCTGGTGTTCGAATACATCAACGGGTTTCACGACACGGCCAACGCAATCGCGACCGTCGTCTCGACCAAGGTACTGACCCCCCGCGCCGCCATCGTCTGGGCTGCCGGATGGAATCTGGTCGGCGCCCTCGCGGGCACCGCCGTCGCGAAGACGATCAGCGGTGGCCTGGTGGATGCGCATGCCGTCAACATGGTCACCGTGTTGGGCGCGCTGCTTTCCGCCATCATCTGGGGCCTGATCACATGGTGGCTCGGCCTGCCCTCGAGTTCGAGTCACGCGCTCATCGGCGGACTTTGCGGCTCGGCCATGGCCACCGCCGCGGGCAACTGGAACGTCCTGATCTGGTCGGACGTGGACAAAAGCGGCTCGGCGATCGGTCTCTGGCCCAAGGTCGTGTTGCCGATGGTCAGCTCGCCCCTGCTCGGTTTCGTCGGTGGTGCGTTGTTGATGTGGATCCTGACTATCGTGCTCCGCAAATTCACGCCGCGCACGGTGAATCTTATCTTCGGCAAAGGCCAGTTGCTCAGCGCCGGCTTCATGGGTTTCGGTCACGGTTCGAACGACGCGCAGAAAACGATGGGCATCATCACGCTCGCGCTGTTCACCGGCACCACCTCGGGCGCATTCAAAAATTTGCCTGGTTGGGCCTCATTCCTCCGAGTCACGGAATTCAAGGACATCCCGTTCTGGGTCGTGCTGACCTGCGCAGCCACGATGGCCGCGGGCACCGCTGGGGGCGGCTGGCGGATCATCCGCACCATGGGCCACAAGATGGTGAAGCTGCAGCCCGTGAATGGCTTCGCCGCCGAGACCACGGCCGCGCTCATTATCCATGGCGCTTCGACTTACGGCGTGCCCGTTTCCACGACGCATGTGATCGCAACCTCGATTATGGGCGTGGGCGCAGTCAAACGCTTCAGCGCCGTGAAATGGGGCCTGGTGGGCCGCATCATGTGGGCCTGGGTGCTCACCCTCCCAATCACCGGCCTGCTTGGTTTCGGCATCGTCCATTTCCTGCACGCCATGGGGGTTTGAGGGTGCGCCGGTCGCTCCGTCGCCCGGCTGACTGGGCACGTGGTCAACCCAGAGCCGTTTCAGAAATGTCCCAGCCGAAGTGAAAGGAAGTAGCTACGAGCGTGAGCGAGTGGCCGGCTGCGTCCACTCGCTCACGCTCGTGGCTACACCCTCTCTCAATGAGCGCTTGCCGCGCGCGGAGCGCACGGCCGACCCATGGAAGGCGGGGTTCGGCGATCCCGCCCTGCAACTTAACCCAAACCGGGTAGCGTAAAATAGAACGCTGCCCCCTGCCCCGGCTCGCTCTCCACGCGAACTTCGCCTCCATGGGCTTGCACCGCGTGTTTCACGATGGCGAGTCCTAGGCCCGTCCCGCCTTGCTCGCGGGAGCGGGCCTTGTCCACCCGGTAAAATCGCTCGAACACCCGGGTCTGCGCCTCACGCGGAATGCCCGGACCATCATCACGCACGCAAACTTCAATCCGGCCATTCGCCAGGGTCGCGGCGCTCACCCCCAACACCCCGCCGGTCCGGCCGTATTTGATGCCGTTGTCCACGAGATTGGAGAGCACTTGTCGCAGGCGATCGGGATCGGCCTTCGCAACCAGACCATCGGCGATGGTGTTTTCGAGGCGAACTTC
>JBDTJA010000032.1:0-6129 GCA_039936075.1 Opitutaceae bacterium
GATCGTACTGTTGCGCGTCTGGTCGCCGATGCCATGCACGGCCAGCACCAGCTTGTTAATGGGCGGCAGGGGTTGAGGGGGGGCGGCCATGGGCGGAAAAGACTAAGCGGTCGAAAAATAAGAATGAGAAACAAGTAAAGAGATGAACCGGGAGGTGGGGGAGCGAGGCAGGGCCGAGGATGTTCTCTGATTTCTGCGTTGGCCGCGGGTTACTTTGCCGGCGAATGAAAGCCAATTTTGCGACGATGCCGCGGGCCCTCGGGCGCGGCGAGCTTGCGGATGGCAGCGATAATTTCCGCGAGGTGGGAATCGTGGGCGCCAACGCGCGCGTCGAGTTCGGTGAGCTTGGCGGCCAGCTGCTTGTGGTTGACGAGCAGCTGGCGCAACTGGATGAAGGCGCGGATGACCTGCACGCTCATCGTGACGGCCGCAGGCGAGTTGAGCACGTTGGCCGCCATCAGAGCCCCGTATTCGGTAAAAGCATAAGGCAGCGAACGCCGGCCGCCGTGCGTGCCACTTGAGATCGCAGTTTGCGATCCCAAGTTGGTGACTTCCTCGGGCGTCAACTGGAACCGGAAATCCGCGGGGAAGCGGTCGGAGTTGCGCTTGACGGCCTCGTTTAGCCGGGAGGTGGACACGCGATAGAGATTGGCGAGATCGGTGTCGAGGATCACGCGGACCTCGCGCACGTTCTGGATGCGCGACTGGATGAGCTCGACGGGAGTGAGATCACTCATGGCAAGGATCGTAAATTTTACCGCGAAGGGCGCCAAAACCGCGGAGGGCCGAAACTGAGGAAGGGAAAGAAAACTGGCAGCTGATGGCTCTGCGGTTGCCGCTGGGAGCCCCGGCGGACTCACACCATCGGGATGTGCGGCTCGACCTCCGTCTCGTAGTTCACGCCCGGCAGGCCGAAGCCGAAGAGCTTCAGAAACTCGACGCGGTAGCCGGCGATGTCGGTTTTTTCAGCGAGATTTTCCGTGGTGACCGTCGGCCAAATCTCGCGAACGGCGGCCTGCACCTCGGGAATCATCTCGAGATCGTCCACCCGGACCCGACCCCCGGCATCAAACTTCGGCGCATTGCCGTTATAAAGCTGGGTGGCGAAGAGGCGCTGCATCTGCTCAATGCACCCCTCGTGGGTGCCCCGCGCCTTCATGAGTTTGTAGAGGATGGAAATGTAGAGCGGAACGACGGGGATGGCCGAGCTGGCCTGGGTGACGAGGGCCTTGTTGACGGAAATGAAGGCGCGGCCGTTGCCGTGCGACTTGAGCTGGGCGTCGATGTTGCGGCCGGCGCGCTCGAGATCGTTCTTGGCGAGGCCGATCGTGCCGTTCTTGTAAATCGCCCAGGTTACCTCGGGTCCGATGTAGGAATAGGCGACGGAGGTCGCGCCGGGAGCGAGCAGGTTGGCGTCGCGGAGGGCGTTCATCCACATTTCCCAATCTTCGCCGCCCATGACGGCGACGGTATCCGCGACCTCGGCCTCGGTGGCGGGCTCGATGGTGACCTCGCTGACGAGACCCTTGTCGGTATCAACCGTCTTGTTGGTGTAGGGGGCGCCGACGGGTTTCAGGCAGGATTTGTGCACCACACCGGTGCGCGGGTGCGTGCGGCGGGGAGCGGCGAGGGAGTAGATAACGAGGTCAACCTGGCCCATGTCGGCGCGGATGAGGTTGAGGGCCTGTTGCTTGATGTCGTCGGTGAACGCATCGCCCATGATGTTCTTGGCGTACAGTCCGGCGGCGCGGGCGGCATTCGTGAAGGCGATGGTATTGTACCAACCGGGCGTGGCGGTGCGGCCTTCCTCGGAAGGGCGCTCGAAGAAGATGCCGAGGGTCGCGGCACCGGAGCCGAAGGCCGCCGTGATTCGCGAGGCCAGGCCGTACCCGGTGGAACCGCCGATGACCAAGACCTTCTTGGGACCGGGTTTGATCGGGCCCTTGGCCTTGACGTAATCGATCCATTCCTGGACATGCGCGGCGCAGCCGGTGGGGTGGGCCGTGACGCAAACAAAGCCACGAACCTTGGGTTTGATGATCATGCGGCCGTCACTTTCGGCGGTGCCGAAGGGGGCGTCGAGAAAAGATTTCGGCCGCCGTCGGCCTGCGAGCCAGGGCGGGCAGGCTAATCTTTTGCGTTGAACCAAGGGCGGTAGCCCATGGGCTCGAAGACGCGGCTGCGGCCTCCTGCCGCCGCAGGATTTTGTGCAATGCCCCGAAGAAAACTGCGGGAAGCCGCAGCCCCGACCGGATCACTGGCTCAGCAACACCATCGGTCCTTCAGCCTTGGGCACGCCGCCCTTGCGCTCCAGACTGACTGCGAACTTGGCGACGGAGTTGATGGGTCTGTTGGCCTTGAAAGTGATATGCGCATCACCGGTGGCGGGATCCACCGTGAAGACGCCGCCGTCGACCGGAATCGGATACTGTGGGTCGACGAGCCAGAGCTGGTAATCCTTGTCCGCGGCGAGAGCGGGGAGTTTCTCCACGTTGAGGACGCCTTCCTGCCTGAGCGGACTCCAGACGGCAACGGCGAGCGCTTGGGGTGAGTTGCCGGCGAGTGAAGCGAGCGTGGCGATCTTGAGCTTCGCGAGGTCACCTTCGGCCTTGAGCTGGCGGTCGAGCGCGGCGAGCTGCTCGGTCGCGGCGCCCAATTGGTGGGTGGCAACGAGCCGCTCGGCTTCCATCTGGTTATTCGCACTCTTTAATTTGAATTCGGCGAGGGTTTGCTGATCGCGCAAATTGGCGGCTTCGAAACGGCTGGTGACGTACAGCTGGCCCAGCCACGCGCACGCGATGGCGAAGCCGGCCGCGGCCGCCCACGGGAGCCAGATGGGGGTCCGGAAGGCAATGACATTGCCCTGCGCGCGCCACTTGGCGGCGGTGTCGAGTTCGTCGAGCAGTCGGGCGCGCAACGCGGGCGAAGGCGCGGCGGCCGGCGCGGTGAAGGCGAGTTGGGCGGTGGACTCGCGCAGCTCGCTGACGAGGCGGGCCAACGCGGGGTCTTGGGCGAGCTCTTGTTCAAAACTCGCAAGTTCCGCTCCCTCGAGCAGGCCGAGGGCGTAGAGCGAGGCGAGTTCCTCGTGGTGGTCGTCAATCATGGCGGCCTCCGAGGGTATCACGCAGTTTGAGCAAGCCGCGGCGGATGCGGGCCTTCACGGTGCCGAGGGGCTCCTGGAGTTTTTCGGCGATTTCCTGCTGGGTGAAGCCACCGAAGAAAGCGAGCTCGACGGCTTTTTGTTGCTCGAGGGGCAACGCGGCGACGGCGGCGCGGACCGCGCCGGCTTGTTCCTTGGAAGCAAGTTCGTCGCCCGCCTGGAGTCCGGCTCCGGCCGGCTGGGTGCCGGCGTCCTCGGCAGTCGTCTCGGCCAGCAGCTCGCTCCGGCGTTTGCGCATGCGGACGCGGTCAATGGCGCGGTTGCGCGTGAGGGTGACGGCCCAGGCGAAGGCCGAACCCCGGGCGGGTTCGAAGGTCGTGGCTTTTTCCCATAGTGCGAGAAACACGTCCTGCACGATGTCCTCGGCTTCGGCCGTGTTGCTGAGGATACGCAGCGCCGTGGCGAAAAGCGGACGGGAGAAACGATCGTACAGCTGCGCGAACGCCTCGCGATCACTGCGGCCCATGCGGCGGAAGAGTTCGGCGTCGAAGCGGGCGCGCTCGATGGTCGCCGCCATCTCGGCGGTGTTGCCAGCGGGTTTCATGCGGGCAAAAAAGCGCGGCCCGGCCGGTTGAACGGCGAAGCCAGCAGGCCAGCATGAAACGAGGGCGGACATTGAAATCTCATACGCGTGAACAGGATCGGAGGATGCGTCATGCTTGGGATCCAGCGGCTCGAATCAATCGCATTTGGGCGAACATTTTCACAGCACGGCGTAGCCAATGAGCCCCAGGACGATGAGCAGGGCCAGCACGGCTAGGATGCGCTTCTCCAAGGTCGTGATTGGCAGGGGCATGCGAAGGTGATTTAGAGCCCGAGGGGCTGCAGACGGGTGAACACGTTCTCGAGGAGGGGTTCTTGGGCGATATCGTTCCAAGGGAGGTTGCTGGAGATGCGGACGAAAAGTTGATCACCCTCATGGCGGAAACCATAGTGCCACGCGAGGCGGAGGAGTTCCTTGGGGGAACGTGGGTTTTGCTGTGTGATGGACCGGCCGTCGTAAAGGTGCCAGAACCAGACGTTCTGCGGGAAATCGCCGCTTTCGAACGAACGCGCCTCGGCCAGCGGCAAGGTGCGCTGGCCCACGGTGAGGCTGACACGCGGATTGGCCACCGGCACGGCCTCCCAGCCCGAGCCCGGCCAGCAGGCATCCGGCGTGTGCGAGGATACGAGGCTGACAGACGCCTGACCGGAGGGCCAGTAGGCGAGATAGATGATAATCTTTTCGATACCGTGCTCCGTCATGCGCGTGTAGGTGCGCTGGACGAGATGGTCCGTCTGGAGCGTGTCGCGGAATTGATAGAGATTGGTGGCCGTGCCGATGCGCCAGCCGGCGGCTTCGAGTGGCAAAAGGGCGGCGAGATCAGGGACGGGTGCGTCGCGGTGTTCCGCCGGCCGAGTGTTCGCGTAAAAGAAAAGCGTGAGAGCGGCGGCGATGGCCAGGGAAATGGCAAGAAGTCGAGCCGGGGCCCGGTCAGGGGTGAGGGAAAATCGGTTCTCGGTGGGGGCAGCAAGCGAAGAGCTGACCGCTGACGACTGACCGCTGGCTTTGCGTTCGAGGAGAAGGGCGAGGCCGGCGAGGAGTGCGGCGGTGATGCCGAGAACGGCGAAGCCGGTAAAATCGTGCCAGTGGCCGGCGATGGAGACGCCGGAGTTGGCGAGCAGCGTCAGGGTGAGCGAGCGGAGGAAATTCATCACCAGCGCGAGCGGGGCGGCCAGACCGATAATCAGAACGCGCGACCAGGGACGGCGCACGAGGCTCGCGGAAAAGAACAAGCCGGCGAAAATGCACGAGATGAGGCTGCGCACGCCACTGCATGCCTCCTCGATGCCGACCGAGGTCGTGGCGAGCTCGAGGATGTTGCCGTGGCGGGACGCGGCAATCCCAAGCAAGTGGAGGGCGCGGAGGACGTTTTCTGAGACCATCAACTGGAGGCTCAGTGTCAGGCGCGAATAGGTGCCCGGCGGAATCGGGGCGCAGAGCAGCCAGAGGATCAGGGCGACGACGATGCTCCAGTTGAAAGGGACAAACCGGAGGGCGGTGGAGGCCAACACCGCAACCCCGGCGGCCAGCAGCAGCACCAGCGCAAAGGTCAGCACGAAGGCGACGAGGTCGTGCGACCAGCCGAGCGCCGCGGCATACAGGCCGCCGGCGGCGAGGGCAAGGAGTCCACCCAGCAGAAGAGTGACAAACGCGGCAGTGAAAAGTCCGCCGCGCGGGAAAAAGCGCAGCGTGCCGGTGCGACTCTCGCGGAGGAGCAGCAGGAAGACCACGGGCATGAAGAGTCCATGAGACAAATCGGGATTATGAAGCCAGTGAGGCCAGAGTAGGGCGCAGAGTGAGACCATCAGACCGCCCAGCAGAAAGACACTGACTTTCGCCGCGGTCGGCAGACTCGCGAAGGATGCGAGCGGGCGCGGGTGGCTCATGGCTGGCGTTTCATCACGGGGGCGGATGTCCCGGGATAGCGATCGATCAGCGCGTAGTTGATCTCGATCGGCAGGGGCAGAATGGGCAGGATCGCCGTGATCCGCGTGGTATTGGTCTGGCCGCGGAAAAAGGCCTCCACGGCCGCGAGGAACGTTGGGCTCGCGCCGGATTGCTGGGCGATCGAGGCGCGGAGTTCGGCGAACTTGGGCCAGTCGCGATTGACCCCGGTCGCGCACAGCAGCGCCAGAACCGTGCCTGCACTCTCGGTGTTGAACGGCAGTTTATCCGCGCGGTACCGGGCATAAAGCTGGTCGAGCAACGCCTGGTCGGGATACCGGATCAATTGCGCCGCCAGGATCTTGACGACCGGCAGGCTGAGCTTGGGGCCCAGTAGCTGGTCCACGAGTTGCTGAAGGGGCGGACGAACGTTCTGCCGGGCATAGGCGGCGAGTTGGAGAGTGACGCGGGTCTCATCATCGAGCTGGGTGCCATTGCTCGCGAGCCGATCGAGCGCAGCGAAGACATCGCCGAGTTGGAT
>JBDTJA010000033.1:0-2470 GCA_039936075.1 Opitutaceae bacterium
CATGTCGAGCGTCGCAAAGACGTTCTTCGCCGCCGATTCGTAGGCCTGCTGGCTCGTCGCAAAACCCGCGCGATACACGCCGTTGTTCACGCGTTCATAAATGATCTGGCTCAACTCGGCCTGCTCCTTCGCGAGGTCCGGAGGAAACAGGTCCGGCGTGCCGCGCTCACCGGGGGTGAACTCGTCGTTGAACATCCGGCAGATGTCGTCTTCGGAGTTGTTGACGATGTGCTTGGTCTGCTTGTCCCAGAGTACTGGCACGGTCCAGCGGCCGTGAAATTTTGGGTTCGAGACGCGGTAGGCCTCGCTCAGGAACGCGAAGCCATTGATGAGATCCTTGGAAAACCCTGGGCCCTCACGAAACGCCCAGCCTCGTTCGTCGCGCACCGGATCCACGACGGTGAACCCGATCGCGGAGTCCAAGCGCTTGAGATGCCGCACGATTAGCGTGCGATGAGCCCAGGGGCAGGCGAGGGACAGGTACAAGTGATACCGTCCGGACGTCGGCGGGTAGGGCGTGGAGCCGTCGGCTTTGATCCAGTCGCGGAATGCATCCTCCTGCCGCTCGAATTCGCCGTCATCGGAATTCTCGTCGGGAAACTGTGCGCTGGTGGCCATGACCGCAGTGTGTGGGTCAGCGGCGATCCTGCAAGCGGCGGAGAGATTGCCCACGGAACACACGGAATACACGGAAGCCAAGGGTTTCAGTTCAAGCCAGGTATTCTATCCGTGTATTCCGTGTGTTCCGTGGGCAAATCCATGGGATCGGATCGAATGGTGGCATTGCAAGCGGGGCGGGACGTGATAGCACCAAGCCGCTTTCCTCCCCCATGTCTTCCCGAAAAATCCGTCTCGCCATCGTCGGCTGTGGCAACATCGCCAACCGTTACGCTGACCGCATTAAGACCTACGCCGCTTGCGAGCTCGTGGGTTTCTCGGATCTCGATCCGGCCCGGGCCATGGACTTCGCCGCGAAATACGGCGGCCAGGCGTACGACAGCCTCGAGGCTCTGCTGGCCGATCCGACGATTGAGCTGGTCGTGAATCTCACGATTCACTTCGCGCACTACGAAGTCATCAAACAGTGCCTGCTTGCTGGGAAACACGTGTATTCCGAGAAGCCGCTCGCCGTTCGTTACAGCGAGGCGAAGGAACTGGTGGATTTGGCGTCCGCGCGGAAGCTGCGGCTCGGCAGTGCGCCGATCACCTACATGGGCGAGGCCCAGCAGACCGCGTGGCAGGTCTTGCGCGGCGGCAAGGCGGGCCGCGTGCGGCTTGTTTACGCCGACATCAATCACGGGCGGATCGAGTCGTGGCATCCGAATCCGGAGCCGTTTTACGCGGTGGGCATCCAGTGGGACGTGGGCGTTTATCCCCTGACGCTGCTGTCCACGATGTTCGGTCCGGTGCGACGCGTGACGGCGTCGGGCAAGGTCGTTTATCCCGACCGCGTGACGAAGGAAGGACGCAAATTCAGCATCACCACGCCGGATTTTGTCATGGCGATGCTCGAGTTTGAAGAGGGCCTGACGGCGCGACTCTCGGCGAATTTTTACGTGCAGGGGGGCAAGCAGGGTGGCGGCCTGGAATTTTCCGGCGACAACGGCAGTGTGTATCTCGAGGACTTCCAACGTTTCGACGCCAAAGTGGAATACGCGCCGCTGGGCGGAGCATTTGAGAATGTCCCGCTGGTGCGCGAGCCGTTCAAGGGCTGTGAATTTGCCCGGGCCGTCGAGGAAATGGCGCTCGCGATGATTGATGGACGCCCCCAGCGGGCGACTGGCGCGCAAGCCGCGCACGTCGTGGAAATCCTTGAGGCGATCGGCACCTCGATGCGCGATGGCGGCCGGGTCGCGGTAAATTCTAACTTCACTCCGCCGGCCCCGATGGAGTGGGCGAAGTAAGGGTGGATGATGTAGGGCGGGGCCGCTGACCCCGCCTTGCTTGCGATTCGCGCGTCAAACAGGCCGATATTCTGGCAGGGTCAGCGACCCCGCCCTACAGTTCGGGAGCCCGCTTAATCCTCCTCGTCCTCGCCGGTCGCCTCGCGGTTGTTGGGCAGTTTCTGGGGCAGGAAGTAGAAATACGTGGTCAGCCACCAGCCCCACGACCGGCGATATAGCAGCGCGGGAATGACCAGGGAGCCGAAAAGAATGCCCACGATCATCGCCGTCCGCCCGATGACTCCGGCGACACCGAGCAAAATGACCGGGATGAGGAAGCAGACGACGGTCACCGTGTAATTGAGCACAAAGGGTCCGAGGAAAAATCCGTCGCCCCGGTCAAATTTCATTCCGCAGTCCGCACACTGCGGATTGACCCGCAAGCTCGGTGGCGGAGGGAATAGCGTGGCACCGCCGCAGTTCGGGCAGCGATTGGCGAGGCCGCGGCTGATGATCTGCGTTTGGGTGACTTTCATGATCGGGTCGTGGATGGGTTTGCGGTCTTTTGTAGGGCGGGGTCGCCGAAC
>JBDTJA010000034.1:0-1748 GCA_039936075.1 Opitutaceae bacterium
CCCGCTCGGCGGGACGACGAAGCCATCCAGCTGGATCGCCACGGCGCACTTCGCGCACCTCGCGATGACAAGGGCAGAAGCTCAAGGCGGGTGGTATTCCGCCCGGCCTTCAGCCCCTTGCGGCAACGCACCGCCGCCCTCGCCACCTGACTGCAGCGTTATCACTGACCTCGGCCCCATCGTTCGCTAAACCGGAAAACACCCATCAGCAGACTCAAGCTGGGGGACAACGTCCTGCCGACTCACCCCTAGGCAAAAAAAGCGGTTACGGCACGGCTCTAGTTCAATTTGGCCAGCTGTTCGCGAATCATAGCCGCGGGCAGCGGCAGATAGTTGCCATTGACGACGATGGCCTGCTGCCCTTCCCGGCTCAGGATGTAACGCAGGAATTCCTTGAGTTTCGGATCAACGGGTGCGCCCGGCTTGCGGTTGAGGTAGAAATACAGGTTGCGGACGAGCGGATAGGTACGGTTTTGGAACGTGATCTTGCTCGGCATGACATACGGCCCGCCGTCGTTCGCCGCGAGCGCGATGGGCTTCAAGCCGGGCACCTGGCTGGCCTGCGGCACAATGGTCCAGGCAATGCCGTATTTGTTCTTCATGAGCTCCTCGCGGAGCATGTGCTGCGCGCCGCCGCGCTGCTCGGCTTTGTCGTCATCGTCGATCATCTTGCTGCCCGTCTCGACGTAGCCGCGGTAGTTGGGGTTCCACTTGTCGCTGTTGTGCAGGACGCGGAGTTGGAAGAACCGCGTCGTGCCCGACGGCGCGTGGCCGTAGGTCTGGATGGGCTGGTGCGCCCACTCCCCCGTCAGGCCGAGCTGACCCCACGTGCGGATGTTTAGTTCGGGGCCGCGTCCCGCCTTGAGATCCCACTTGAAACCGCGGAGTGCGCCGTTGCGTTCGGACCCGAAAATACCGTCGAGCTGCTGAAGGGTCAGTTGGGTGAGCGGGTTCTCCGGGTTGACGTAGACCACGATGCCGGGAGACTTGCCTTCCACGTCATAGGTGCCCGACGCCACGATGACGTCGGTGGCGTGGTAGCCGTAGGTCTCGAAGAAGGAAAGCTCCTCAGTGATCGCAGGCTCGCCGCCGTCAGGTGCCAGGTCGGTCACGCCGGTGACCAACGCGGGGAAGGCCGCGTCGCTCGTGATCAGGGTGTCCTGGAAGGTGACGCCCGGATGGTATTTCTGGAATCCCGCCTCCCAGATCTTCAACAAGCCGCCAAAGCCAAAACCATAGTTGCGGATGAGTCCCGAGACGGGCTGCCTGGGCTGATAGGCCGGCAGACCGCTGAGATCGAATGTGCCAGCCGAGGCCGTCGATCCCAGCGCCAAGGCGATCCCCGCGACGCACCACTTCCGGATCGATGAAGGGTGGAGAAACGAAAGCAACGAAGCTGATGGGTGGTGCATGCGCTGGAGGGTGCCGGCCGGGAGCCGATCCGGGGAAATTCGGTCGGCCATGATGACAGCTTAGCCGCGACCCCTTGAACAAACCTTAATCCCAGCTGAATGTGCGTTAAGAAAATGCTCCGCTTCGTTTAACCGGGATTCGCGCCGGCCCGCGGGCCCGAGAGCATAAACACCAGAGTGGACCCGTTATCCAGCCGCGCCGAGATTTCCCAACCCAGCGCCTGAACAAAGGCCCGCACAAGGGAAAGCCCCAGGCCCACATGCAGGCCGCCACTGCTGCGCGCCTGTTCCTTGCGCCAGAAACGCTCAAAAAATTGCGGCACATCAGCGGCCGTC